>JBFMBK010000014.1 GCA_040755295.1 Bacillota bacterium
CAAGAGGGCGACCATCTACTTTGACCCCGATTTGCATAAAGCGCTGCGGCTTAAAGCCGTAGAGACCAACCAATCCTTATCCGAACTTGTAAACGAAGCCGTCAGAGAGGCGCTCGCCGAGGATGCCGAAGATCTGGCTGCATTTGACGAAAGAGCGGAAGAGCCGGCGATTCCCTACGATGAAATGGTCACGAGGCTCAGAAAAGATGGCCGCATATAGCGTCTTTTTCAAGGAATCCGTTCAGAAGGATCTCGATGGCATCCCGAAAAAGGATCTAAGAAAAATCCTAACCCGCATCAAATCGCTCGCGGCGGACCCGCGGCCACCCGGGTGCGAAAAGCTAACGGGTCAGGACCGCTACCGACTGAGGCAAGGGCGATACCGCCTTGTATACTCAGTCCAAGACGAAAAGCGCTCAGTCACCGTGGTGAAAGTTGGGCACAGAAAAGACATCTATCGCTGAAAGCGAACAAGCAGTTGCACTGGATCGGCCCAAAAAGACGGGCCGCCCAGTGAACCGCGGCGTTAGCTGGACAAGTCTCGCCATGACGAACTCTTGAAGAGTAACTGCACCGGAGTATCATTCAGACGAATGTGCCACCCATCTTATCACTGTAAGGAAAAAAACATGCCTCGAAACCCCGTCGTGGATGAATTCATGGCAAGTCTCAACCACCCCTATAAAGCAGAGATGGAGCGGCTCCGTGAAATCATCTTGGGCGTTAACAGCAAAATCGAAGAAGCCATCAAGTGGAAGTGCCCCACCTTTATGTATCACGGGAACATCGCTTCAATTGTGGTGCGAACCAAGAGCCATGTGCAACTGATGTTTCACACCGGAGCGACTCCATGATGACACGGGCCTCTTGGAAGGCGACGGCCAACACGTGCGCTTTGCTCGCTTTCAGACGATAGCCGAGGTCAAGCAGAAACGCAAAGCCCTCGAGGCCGTGGTCAGGAAGTGGGTCAAGCTGAAATCTACATCGGTTTGACTTGACAGTTGGTCCACCCGACACGCGGTTGCAGCCGACCGGCTACCGCGCTGCGTTCTAAGTGATCTGGTGCTTGCTCGCATCTCTTGGAGGTACACTTGCCATCAGTCGTGCCCGGCCAACAATGTAGCGGTGAGGGTGTCGCCACTTGGCTGCCGTGTAGCCGGGCGCAACACGCCAGCGGCTGACCCGCAGGTCGTTTATGCGCTGATAGTAGCGTCACGCTCGAAGTGGTGATCAAATGAAGACCTATGTTGCGCTTTTCCGAGACATCAACGTTGGCGGGAAGAATACTGATTTCAGTCGTTCAGCGGCTTCCTATTCCACCACAACCAAAAACTTGATGACCGTTAGAAGGAGTTAATATGGTATCTCAAATCACTACTTTGCACTTGACATCTATGCATCAATTATGCATACTAATATGTATAAATGAGGTGATGGACTATGCGGACAACCTTAAATATAGAAGACAAGTTAATCGACAAGGCATCAAAACTAACCGGCATTAAGGAAAAAACACTCTTAGTAAAGCTTGGGCTGGAAGCCTTAATTGCACGAGAAAGCAGTAAAAGGCTTGCCAAGTTGGGCGGAACAGAAAAGAACCTGAAAATGACACCTCGCAGAAGGACGGCAGCGCAACAAAATGATCCTCGTTGATACCTCGGTGTGGGTGTCTCACCTGCGGGAGGGGAATCTTGACCTTGAAAAGTTATTGAATGATGGAGAAGTTTTAAGCCATTCCTTCATCATTGGTGAACTTGCCTGTGGGAATCTCAAGAATAGATCTGAAATCCTATCACTTCTTCGAGCACTACCTTTGGTGATCCAAGCAGAGCATGAAGAGGTTTTACAGTGCATCGAAAACAATCGACTGATGAGAAAGGGATTAGGATATATAGATATCCACCTAATTGCGTCGGCACAATTGTCGGGCGCAGCGATATGGACACTTGACAAAAAACTGGCTGAAGTTTCTGCAAAACTTGGTTTAGGTTTAATTAAGAAATAATCAGACAACAAAACTTTTTAGCAGACGACTCAAGCCGCCGCCGAATTCGGCAGTTATGCAGATCGAGAGGGAGGCGCCGCCATAACAGCTGACAGCTTGACCTTAATGAATTTGGCCGCTGAGGTACTCCTTTAAAGTCGCCGTGCCGTTTCCGCAAACCTTGCTGATATGGTTGAAAACCTGCCAAGCGGAACCGTAAACGTATATGCTTCGTGATGTGATGATTATCTGCATCGGTTCACCCCCCTTAATGCCGCACTTCTGAACGGCTTGTTCCACCTGATTCTAAAACGTTTAAAGGATTTTACGCGGGATACCCGGCCTTTATGCCCTGCGGCATATCGGGTTTCGGGTCGGCATACAATTTCGCAGGGACGATTGCGCCTGAAACTGACCTGGATTCGGACAGGCTGCGGGAGGGGTGTTCTTTGCGGCGTCCGTATTTTGTTCTCAAACGCCCCACCTACGCTTTCGGTGACCTGATGCGTGTTTTCCTGGTTTCTTCCTTAAGGCGTTGTTGGTTTCTATATATCCTGGCTCTAGTGATTTTTGCCGCGGGGTTTTCGTGGGGGGTACAAAGCGCTTTCCATCTTGACGGGAAAGAAGCCGCCGGACTGGAGGATTACGCAATCCGTCTGGTACAGTCCAACGCCGCGCACGACAGGAGCCCGGTTTTCCGCCAGGCTGCCGTGAGAAACGTGGTTCCCGTCATGGTTATCTACGTCGCGGGCCTTACCATGATTGCGGTACCGGTAGTGGCCGGCGTCTTGTTCCTGCGGGGCTACGCGCTCGGGTTTACGTCGGGTCTGCTTGTGCGTCAGAAAGGGGTCTACGGTCTGGGGCTGGTCCTCGCCGAGGTTTTCCCGCAAAACGTATTGATGCTGGTTGTACTTCTTATCGCCTCGGTTGCCTCCTTTTCATTTTTCTTGCTGCTCCTGCGGCGTTGGTTCGACCGGGAAACCGCTGTGTTCCCGTGGTTTCTGCGTTATACGGCGATGATGGCACTGATGGCGGCTATGGCCCTGGGAGCGGGGCTGGTTGAAGCATACCTCGTGCCCGGCATAGCGCAGGTTATCTTGCCTGCAATAGAGGAATGAGGGGGTTTGAAGAATGATTTTCGTGCTTCTTACGCGGTGGCAGCTGCTGAAGATGGTTAGGTTCCTTTTTCTGCTGGTACTCCTGGCCGCCTTGATCCTGGGTGTCTACGGCGTGGTGCGGACGGCGGAAGTGATGGCCAACCGCTCGCGCGAATCGCCCGGGCCGGAGAAGGCCGCCGCCGGTCAGACCCTGGACCGCGAACAGGCACCGGGGGCCCGTGACGAAAATGTTTTCGATATACTGATTGATAAACTGAGGGATTATCACAACGGCGAACTGCAGCCGTAAGCTGTTTTTGTTTTTTTATCCTTCCTCGAAACTGGAAGGAGTTTTTGTTTTTCAAGCGAAAATTAATAAGTTACAAAGAAGTCGCTTGGGATTATCGGGGATTTACCGCCAATATGACATGAGTTGAAGCAGGGAGAGGGCAAAACTGGTACTTGAAGACTGGCTTCAGGAGTTTTCAGATTTTTTGCAGGTAGAGAGGGGACTGGCGCAAAACACGGTTTGGGCTTACCGTTCCGATATCACGCATTTTATGGGTTTTGTTAAGGAACGCAAATTTAAGGTACCCGGCGGCTTGCGTGACGCTGTTCTGACTTACCTTCTTGAACTCCAGCGCGGCGGTTTGAGCGCGGCAACGGTTGCGCGGCGGTTGGCCGCGCTGAAAGCCTTTTTCGGCTATTTGATCCGGGTGGAACGCCTCAACGAGGATCCGACGACGGAACTTAATTCCCCCAAGTTGATTCAACGTCTGCCGCGGGTTTTAACCACCGATGAGGTGGAGAAGATACTGGTAGTTCCTCGCGCCAACACGCCTACGGGACTGAGGGACCGGGCGATGCTGGAGCTTGCTTACGCCACCGGCGTTCGGGTGTCGGAACTGGTGGGCCTCAACGTGGAAAACGTTAATTTTGAGTCCGGATACGTGCGTGTTTTCGGCAAGGGGGCGCGGGAGAGGGTTGTTCCGGTCGGCCGGATAGCCCGGCGCTGCCTGCTTGAATACCTCGAACGGGGAAGACCGGTTTTGTGTGACGGCCACGCCCGGGATGCGCTTTTTGTAAACCGCCGGGGCGAACGGCTGACAAGACAAGCTTTCTGGAAACTGCTGAAGGGATACGCCAAAGTCAGCGGGGTTTTTAAGAAACTGTCGCCGCATACCTTGCGGCATTCATTCGCCACCCACCTTCTCGAAAACGGCGCCGATTTGCGGGTGGTGCAGGAGCTTCTTGGTCACGCCGACATCAGCACCACCCAGATTTATACGCACCTGACCGGAAAACGCTTACGGGAAGTGTACGACCATTCTCACCCGCGGGCTTAACGGGAACATGGTAACAACAACCGTCACAAAAGTAATAATCGTAGTCCTGGACGGTGTGGGAGTCGGCGCATTGCCCGACGCGGCACGTTACGGGGACGAAGGCAGCGACACCCTGGGGCATTTGGCTGAAGCTGCGGGCGGGCTGGATCTTCCGAACCTAAAGCGGCTCGGTTTGGGGAATATCAGTGCTATAAAAGGGGTAGCGCCGGCGGAGACACCGGCGGCGGCCTGGGCCAGGATGGCGGAGCGTTCTCCCGGGAAGGACACCACCACAGGCCATTGGGAACTGACCGGAGTAATCCTTGACCGTCCTTTCCCCGTATACCCGCAAGGTTTTCCCCAGGAGATAATCCAAGCCTTTGAAAAACAGACCGGGCGGCAGGTGCTGGGTAATAAAGCAGCCTCGGGTACGGCGATCATCGAAGAACTCGGCGCCGAACATGTGAACTCCGCCCGTCCGATTGTTTACACATCCGCGGACAGCGTCTTCCAGATCGCGGCGCACGAAGGGGTGATTCCCGTTGATGAACTCTACCGCATATGCCGCATTGCACGGGATATTCTTACCGGTGAGCATGCGGTAGCCCGGGTGATCGCCCGGCCTTTTACCGGTGTTCCGGGAGGCTTCCGGCGGACAGAACGGCGTCACGACTTTTCCCTGCCGCCCCCGAAACCCACAGTCCTGGACTTGATGACCGATAATGGTTACACCGTAACCGGGGTGGGGAAGATTAAAGACATTTTTACCGGCAGAGGAATAAGCAGAAGCATTCCTGCAGGGAATAATACGGAAAACATGCGCCGGACCATTGCGGCTTTGCGCAATATGAGAAAAGGGCTGCTTTTTACGAACCTGGTTGATTTTGATATGCTTTACGGACATCGGAACGACCCGGCCGGTTTTGCCGAGGCGCTTAAGGAGTTCGATAACGCCCTGCCGGAGATGCTTGGGGCGGTTCCTGAAGACGGAGCGCTTTTTATCACGGCGGACCACGGGTGCGACCCCACGACCCCGAGCACCGACCACTCACGGGAGTACGTGCCGCTTATGGTGTGGGGACCGCGTTTGGCGGGCGGGGTATCTCTCGGTATCCGCTCGACCTTTGCCGATGTCGGAGCGACGATAGCGGCGCTGATCGGTTTCGAATGGCCGGTCGGGGAGAGTTTTGCGGCGAAGCTGTTGTAAAGTTCCATACGTTTTTATAAACTTGGTTCGCGGTTGCCGGAGACCATTATTTATATCGAGAGAAAGAATTTATTATCTGAAATCAGGATAAATCTCCCACAAAAGTTTCTTTGAAAGTTCTCCACCTGGTTTCCGATACGGTCTACCAGTACAGCACAGAGGAGTTCGCTATGCAACCGGGGGCCGCTCATCAGAAGTGATGAAAACAGAAGTAATTCAGGCGGCTTCTATCGCAGCAAAACTCTCTTTGGTTCCTTAAACTTTGAACCGTGAACTTAGAACTTTGAACTATTTTCAAGGGGGTAGGCGAAGTTGGAAGCCGGCAGGATTATCAGAAAGAAGCGCGACGGGGAACGTCTTACGGCGCGGGAAATCAGCTGGTTCATTCAGAAATACGTTTCGGGTGAGATACCTGATTATCAGGCTGCGGCCTGGCTCATGGCCGTATACATCAGGGGTTTTAACTCGGCGGAAACGGTCGCGCTTACCGAGGCGCTCCTCCGTTCCGGGGAACGGCTGGACCTGTCCGGAATATCCGGGATTAAGGTGGATAAGCACTCCACCGGCGGGGTAGGCGACAAGACGACGCTGGTGCTGGCGCCGCTCGTGGCCGCTGCCGGGGCGAAGATGGCCAAGATGTCCGGCAGAGGCCTCGGACATACCGGTGGGACCGTAGACAAGCTGGAATCCATCCCGGGTTTCAATACGGCGCTCGAACCCGAGGCCTTCATCGCCCAGGTCAACCGGGTGGGAGTGGCCGTGGTCGCGCAGACGGAGGCGATCGTTCCCGGGGACCGGAAGCTGTATGCCTTGCGGGATGTTACCGCCACCGTAGACAATATACCTTTGATTGCGGCGAGTGTTATGTCAAAGAAACTGGCCTGCGGCGCCGATGCGATTGTCCTCGACGTTAAGACCGGAAGCGGCGCCTTTATCGAGGACGCGGAGGCGGCATGGGAACTGGCGAGGCTGATGGTTTCAATCGGCCAGCGGGCCGGGCGGCGAGTGGCGGCGCTGATCACGAATATGGACCAGCCCCTCGGATACGCCATCGGCAACGCGATCGAGGTGGCCGAAGCCATAGCAACCCTGGGTGGTCAGGGACCGCTTGACCTGACCGAACTGTGTCTTGGGCTCGGAAGCCGGATGCTGGTTTTGGGCGGCCTGGCTTCCAATCTGGAAGAGGCGCGGTCGAGGCTTCAGGAAATGCTCTGGGACGGCAGCGCGTTTGCCAAATTCAAGGAGTGGGTGCAGGCGCAGGGCGGCAACCCGCGGGTGGCGGATGACCCGGGGATTCTGCCGCAGGCCCCGCAGAAGATACCGGTTCTCAGCCCCAGGGCGGGGTATGTGGTTCAAATCAACGCCCAACCGGTGGGCGAGGCCGCACGGCTTCTAGGCGCCGGCCGGTCACGTAAAGACGAGGCCGTCGACCCGGCGGTCGGAGTGCTGCTGGCGGCGAAGGTCGGCACACAGGTGGAAACCGGCGAGCCCCTGGCGTATCTCCTGGCGGGGAATAAAGGGGTGGAGAAGGCAAAGGAACTGGTGGCCAACGCGTATACCATCGCGACCGGACCTCCGGCGCCCCGGCCTATGGTACATGCCGTGATTTACGAGGGAAAATAAATGAGGGATAAATGGCAGGCTCTTAGAATCGTCACGGGAGTTCTGTTTTTACTGACTGCCGTTATGATCGAAGTATATGTGCCGCACTGGCAGTATAAGAGAATCACGGAAGGCCTGCTGGTCTTCCTCGGTATATTCTACATTGTTTCTTCGTATATCCTTAAACTGCTCTTCAGGAAGTTCCAGGGCGGTAAGAATTAAGTCTGAATTGTCGGTCTCTGTTGGCGCGCTTCAAACAGCAGCGGTTAAGCTCTTAAGGATACGGGCTCTTTCGGCACGGTCCGGACCTGAATCGTGTTCCACCTTCCGGTAATCATTCCACATTTACCTTGCAGCCAGCCGGTTGATTTTCACAACCTGAAAGCGGGGTTTCAGGACGCAAAACCGTAATATTACGCGCCTCCTGTTGGGTTTCCGCGCCCATTTCTGTAAAATGCGGTTATAAACGTCATCTATAGAGGAGGGTATTAATAATTTCTGCGGCCGTCGTTGATGGATAAAAAAACCTTGCTCTGCCAAAAGATTTAACAACGAAAAGAAGGCGGTTAGGTTGGAACTTCTAAAAGACGTTTCCCGGCTGGGCTATATCGAGGATTGGAACGGAAGCGCAGATGATTTCTTTTACATTATCCGGGGCATCCGGCATCTTCAGGCTGGGGCCATCTGGGCCGGAATATATCAAATGCAGCGCATCAGCCGGTGGCACCTTACGGCGACCAAGCTGCTGGCGAAATACGTGCCGGAAGAAATTCTTTTGAATACGGCCGCCGAGCTTTACCACAGCAATCTCAACCGGGACAAGCGTCTGCTGCTGATCCTCGGGTCTGTCCTGGGACCGGCGGCTTTGACGTTAGAGGACTACTTCGTTAAAGCCACACATTTCATCACCCGGACGGTCGGCCTGCGCCATAACTTCAGATTTGATCAATTGGCAAGGCTCGAACCGGGGGTCCGGGTTACCCTTGAACGTGACCCCGATGAGCCTAATGACCCCAATGCCATTATGGTGCTGGCTCCCTGGGGCCGCCGTCTGGGATACCTTCATGCTCCGCTCTCAGCCGCCATCGCCGCCCGTTGCGATCGGGGGGAGGTCTTCGGGGCAAGGGTCGCGGCGGTTCTGAATGCGGCTTATGACGCCGGTGAGCGGCTGCATGTTGAGATCTGGAAGGAAAACTGTCCGGATGCACGTATATTGCCCGGCTTTGAAAAGCAGCAGGTTTCCGGGACGGAGCGGCATAATCATAAGCTTTCGTTGGTCCGGAGGGCTTAAGGACGGTGGAATGTGAGGTCGCGGCAGACCTTTGCCGGTCCTGTGCCGTCACCCGGGGGATTCTTCGTTGATGAATGATTAAGAATAGCGGGCGCGGCTTACAGCGTTCGGTTCAGGTAATGCCCGGCCTGATTGCGATAAAAGCCGCGCCCCATTAAGTTTTGCACGGTTCCGCAAGGGATAAGCCGCGTGCTAGTTTACCGGCAGCGGCTTCAGCTTACGTAGTGATTCCGCCTCTACAAAAATGCGGCAGACTTCCGGCACCGCATTCCGGATGCTCTTTTCCACCTTGTCGATAACACGCTCCAACTCGTCGGTGGAAAGGCCCTCCTTGAATTTAACGTGAAGGTTTACAAGGATTTGTTCCGGGCCGACGTGCATTGTAAGAACCTCAAGAAGTGCGACGACCTCGGGCACCTCCTCGACAGCGGCAATGATTAAATTGCGGTCATGAGAAGACGCGCTCTGGCCGATAAGAAAACCCATGGTGTTCCGGGCAAGATAAAACGCGACGGTCGCCAGTACCAGGCCGATGAAAACCGAGGCGAGAGCGTCAAAAACGGAATTATTCATGATGTGGCTTAAGAAGATTCCCAGGGCGGCAAGGACGATGCCGAGCATGGCGGCGGTATCTTCAAAGAATACGATTAAAAGGGTGGGATCTTTCGTCTGCCGCAGGTTGCTGAAAAGGGAGCCTTTCCGGAGGCTTTTTAATTCTCGTATGGCGGTGCGGAGGGAGTAGCTTTCAAACAGGACGGAAAGTCCCAGCACAATATAATTCACGAGCGGATCTTCAAGGCGGTGCGGGTGCAAAACTCCTTCCACACCTTTATATATCGACAAAACAGCGCCGACGAAGAACATGGTTACGGCGACCAAAAAAGCCCAGAAGTATCTTTCCTTTCCGTACCCGAAAGGGTGCTCGGTGTCCGGCGGGCGTGTGCTGCGGCTGATGCCCACCAGAAGCAGCACCTGATTGCCTACGTCGGCCAGTGAGTGCAGGAATTCGGCAAGCATTGAGGAACTATGGGTTATAAGCGCCGCGGTCAGCTTGGCGGTTGCGATCAGGAAGTTTCCGATCAGCGCGGCCATTACGGCCGCGTTTTTTGTGGCCATTTAGAGAACACCCCTTTAAATTATCCCAAGACTAAATAATATCATAAGAATTCCGGCTCGTTGTAATAATTCTTCGAAGAGACCGTTTAGCGTCGGCCGCGTGCATTTTCGATTCCGTTTGGTGTATACTGGTTCTTAATTATCTTACTGCTGACGGGAGGTAGTAACATGCTGGTGTCGACTACGCCGAATATCGAAGGGAAGAAAATAGTCAAGTATCTCGGCCTGGTAAGCGGCGAGGCGATCATGGGGGCCAATATATTTAAGGACCTTTTTGCCGGTTTACGGGATATTGTCGGGGGAAGATCCGGGACATACGAACAGGAGTTGCGGAAGGCCAAAACCCTTGCTCTTGACGAAATGGTCGATCAGGCGGGAAAACTTGGCGCAAACGCCGTGGTGGGGGTGGACCTGGACTATGAGACCATCGGCACCGGTGCGGGCGGAAACATGCTGATGGTCAGCGCGAGCGGCACCGCCGTGCTTTTCGAGGAGTAACGGAACCGTTACAGCCGGGTGTGGGTCTCGTTGAATTAAGGAATAAAAAAACAGGGCGGCGGTCCTTACGGACCGGCCGCCCTGTTTACCCGCTGCACACCGATTAAAATCCTATTTGCGTCTACCACGTGGTCCCGCCGCCGCCGTAGGCGATGTAAAGCTCGGCCTTGTTACTCCAGACGCCGGTTGCGTCTTTGACCATAATCTTGTAGGTGTTGGGTAGAGACATGTTTCCACCCCAGTACTGCACGGGCGGCAGTACGACCAGGACCTGGTTGTCCGACCAGGACAGGATCTTGCCGAAGTCGCGAAATCCGGTTATAGTGCGGGAAGCGCCGTTTGCCGTGTTGATGATTTTCACGACCCCCATCGTGTTACCGAAGTGAACCCCGTTGATGTATACCGGGTAAGTCGGCCGGTATTCGCCCTGGCTGCCGAGACCGGTTATCCAGGGATAAACACCGGTCATGAACCTGCAGACCGGCCCGACCGTTACGAACCCCGTGCCGTCCTTGGCCTTCACATACCAGGTATGCTCCTTCTCAGGTTCCAGGGCATGCAGCCCCGTCAGTTTGAAAGAGGTCCCCGTGGTGGCGCCGGCTCTGACGTTGTCCACAAAAACCACATATTTTACTGCATCGCCGTCGGGGTCGCCGCCAGTCCAACTGAATGTCGGCAGCATCTCCACTCCCGTCGCTCCGTTAGCCGGCGAGAGACATACGGGAGCATAAGGAGCGCCGGCGAAGGCGGGGGCCGCGAGCAGGCCGGTAACTATTACCGCCAAGGCCAGGATCAGTAGTGGTTTCAGTTTCGTCATACTGTTGCCTCCTTTGCTGGAATAGTGCTTTCTATATTATAGAATACAACGAAACTTCTATTTTTCGGCCGGACCATGGACCTATTTCTTATAGGAAATTCGTCCGATTAGGTCAACGGCACGACCTTCGCGGCGATGTTCGTACTTCTTCCTAAAAGCTAAAGGAAAGAAGTCTTCTAAAAAACGCCGCCCCGCTCGTAAGGGCGTCATTTCTGGTCGCCGAGGCCGGGGTGGATGTACACCCATACGGGGTTGCTCAGCTTGCCGTTTACCTTCTCGACTTTCAGCTTATAAACACTGTCGAACGGGAACCCTCGGCCGCGGTTGAACGCTTGAGGGCCGGGCAGCTGAACCTGGACCGCGTTTTTCGACCAGGACAAGATTTTACCGTAACGGGAGTCTTCTTCGGTGATCCATATTATCTCGCCGGTCTCCTTACTGACGAACTTCACGCGGCCCATATTGTTGCCGAAGTTTTCACCGGTGATGTCTACGATATCGGAAGGTCCATAGTTATACTCGGAACAAAGCGACGCGTAGTCGGGCTTTTTTGGCCCGAACGGCGTCATGCTGAACCTGCCCGCGGTAATCCAGGGGTAGGTCCCGGTGGTGAACGACCAGACCGGTCCCTGCGTCTTAAGCCCGGTGCCGTCCTTGGCCGTTACGTACCAGCGGTGGGTTGTATTGGGCGCCAGGCCGAGTTTCCACGCCTGTCTCGGGAATATCTGCCACGAAGTCTCTTCCGTTACTTGGACCTTCTGCCAATCGCCCGCGATTTCAAAGAATATCTGATATTTCACCGGATCATCCGGACCGAAATTGCAACCCTTCCATTTGAGCATGGGCGCCATCTTAACCCCGGTGGCCCCGTCGGCCGGCGAAGGGTCGGATGGCGGGTCCGGCTGGTTTGCCGTAGCCGTGGTGAACGACCACGCGGGGGTTTCTTCCGACTTCTTTCCGCTATTCTTGACGGTTACCTTCCAGGTGTGGGTTGTCCCGGGCTGCAGGGCGAGTTTTTTGGTAACGGTCCACGAGTGCTCTCTCGTGGTGGCGACGCAGACGCCGTCAAGATAGACGACGAATTTGGCGCCCGGAGGCCCGCCCCAGCTCAAGGTGGGCATGAGGCGCACCCCTGAAGCCCCATCAGCCGGATCAGGGTTCCAGTCCGATGCAGCGAAGGCGGAAGCGGTCGTAAACAGGCTTAGAGATACAAGCGCCATGGTAAGGACGAGTAGTCTTTTTAATGTCCGCATGTTGTTACCTCCTTTGCACCGTATAAACGTTCTACCTTGAAATACAACCGGATTTCCGTTTTTTCGCCGGGCGGGAGACTCATTTTTTTGTAGGACTATCGGACCAGACGGCTGTGTAATTGCCCGAAGGAACAGATGCCGTTCGTACCGCCCGGGGGCCGTGGGGAGACGTTTTTTCATTACGCCGTCTGCCGCGGGACTTCCATCGGCCCAAAACAGGAAGAGACCGGCGTAAACGGAGGAACAGCGAAGAAAACAGAGAATTAAGGGAGGCAGGCGGCATTTATCGGCCTTTGAGAATCAGTCTGTTCGCGTTAAAGTTTGGATAAGACGCCGGTTCTCAAGAGAGTCTGGCAGCCCAGCACTCAGAAGGCATCTGGTGCTGATAGTACGATACAGCGGCTTTGGTTCTTCGGGTGTCATCTGTTAACAATTGCAAATGTTGGACTGAGTGAGAATGAACATCTATTTTCAGAGGGGAGGGGTTGGATGGAGATTTCCGCTGTCGCCAGCAGTTTCAGGGAGTCCGTGATCCGGGAAATGACCAGGATCTGCAATACGGCCGGCGGCATCAACCTGTCGCAGGGCTTCCCCGATTTTCCCGCGCCTTCGGGGATCAAGGAGGCGGCGGTGAGGGCCATCATGGAAGACATCAACCAGTATTCGGTCACTTTCGGGAGCCCTACGTTAAGGGAGGCCGTCGCCCGGAAGGTCGCGGAATACAACGGCTTCTCCGCGGACCCGCAAACCGAGATTACCGTGACCTGCGGGGCGACGGAAGCGATGATTTCGGCCCTGAAGGCCATAATCAACCCCGGCGACGAGGTGATAATCTTCGAACCCTTTTATGAGAATTACGGCCCGGACTGCATCCTGTGCGGCGCCGAGCCGCGGTTTATAACGCTTCACCCGCCCGACTGGACCTTCGACCCTGACGAACTCAAGGACGCCTTTAACGACAGGACGAAGGCCATCGTAATAAACACCCCGAACAACCCCACCGGAAAAGTCTTTTCCAGGCGTGAACTGGCGGAGATTGCCGGTTTGTGCATGAAGTGGGACTGCATCGCCGTCACCGACGAGATTTACGAACACATCCTCTATGACGGCAACCGGCATGTTTCCATCGCGTCCCTGGACGGGATGAGGGACAGGACCATAACCATCAACTCGGTCTCAAAGACCTATTCCCTCACCGGTTGGCGGGTGGGATGGGCCATTGCCAATCCCGAAATCACCAGGGCCATAAGGACGGTCCATGATTTCCTGACGGTCGGGGCTCCCGCCCCGCTTCAGGAGGGGGCGGCTTACGCGCTGGCCTCGGATGAACAGTACTACCTCGAACTGGGCGAAAGATACAAGGCCGCGCGGGACTTCATGCATGAAGCGCTTGAGGAAACCGGTTTTAAGCCGTACCTTCCGGGAGGGGCTTACTATTTTTTTGTCGGAATATCCGACCTGACGGCGAGGTTCGGTTTAAAGGACGACTTTGATTTCAGCCGCTGGCTTATCGAGAAAACAGGGGTGGCCACCGTTCCCGGAACGTCTTTTTACGCGGGAGATACCAGGGGGATCGACCAGGTGCGGTTCTGTTTCTGCAAAAAGCGGGAGACCCTCGAAAAAGCGGTGGAAGGCTTGCGGCGGCTGCGGCTCGGCCTGTAAAGTATTATAATCGGGTAGGTCAAATATAAACACCAAAGGGGGGTTTTGCCCGCCCTTTTTTCTTTTAACGGAACCCCGTATAAATATGAAAAATATCCTTGCCAAATGGTAGGCATAGTTATAATATATCTATGTATTTAGTAGATGCACTTAGGGAGTGTTTATGAATGACCGATATGTCGGAGCTGTTCTGGCAGGCGTCGCTGCAGGAGATCAAAGAGGGCTATGTCCACCACCAGATGCGCGATGAATTCATCTGCCTCATATGCGGGGAAAGCTTTGCCGGCGGTGTCGTTTATCCTGACGGCGACCGGTTGTATGAGGCGCGGAAATACATTAAAGTCCACATCGCGGAAAGCCATCGCTCGGCTTTTCATTTCATGCTCGACCTGGATAAGAAATTAACGGGCTTGACGGACCATCAGAAAACCATTCTCGAACTCTTCCACGAGGGCCGTAGCGACAGCGAGGTGGCAAAAGCGCTCGGCACAAGCGCGTCGACGGTCCGCAATCATCGATTCAGCCTGAGGGAGAAGCAAAAACAGGCCAGGGTGTTTTCCGCCCTGATGGAACTGCTGGAGGAAAAGGCGCCCCGAAAGCAGGCCTTTATTGAGATCCCCCGCGGTTCCAAAAGCGTGGACGAGCGTTTTGCCATCACCCGCGGGGAGAGCGAAAGGATCTTAAAAACTTATTTCAAGCAGGGGCTGGACGGGCCCCTTGACTCGTTCCCCCTTAAAGAGAAAAAGAGGGTGGCCGTCTTAAGGCACCTCTTAAGGTATTTCGAGGCGGGCAGGAACTATACCGAAAAAGAAGTGAACGCCGTCCTGAAACGGTTTTACAATGACTATGCGGTGCTGCGCCGCTGCCTGATCGACTACGGTTTTATGGACCGGACGCCGGACGGCCGCTCGTACTGGGTCAAACCCTGACCGGGAGCAGCATCGCAAAGATAGCGCTGTATAAAGGAGCTGGACGACGTTGAACAGGAGAAAAGAACTCAAGTCGGCGTACAAACAGACTCCCCTTCCCATGGGAGTGTACCGGATAAAGAACAATGTCAACGGGAAAATATTCGTCGCTGCCGGCATGAACCTGCCGGGAAGCCTCAACAGCAACCGCTTTCAGTTGAACCTGCGGTGCCACCGTAACAAGGCGTTGCAGGAAGACTGGGACCGGCACGGCGCCGGCGCCTTTACCTTCGATGTCGTTGAAACCCTGGAGCCGGAACAAATCCCGGAAAACAACCGGCAAGACGCTGTCGCGGCGCTGGAGGAGAAGTGGCTGCAATCCCTGCAGCCCTATGGCGATAAGGGTTACAACAAGCCGAAAAAGAGCTGATAACGACTTAAATCGAAGCTGGAGGAGGATCATTATGAGCTCCCAAAAAACGATGGGACCGCTGCCGTTCAAATCGACGTTGATCGCTCCGTGCGGTATGAACTGCAGGCTTTGCCGCGCCTATATCAGGGAAAAAAAGGCCTGCCCCGGCTGCTACGGGAATGACGCTCTGAAATCCAAATCCTGTGCGATGTGCCGGATAAAGAACTGCGAGATGATAGCGAAAGATAAAGCCGGGTATTGCTTTAAATGCAAGGAATTTCCCTGTCCCAGGCTGAACCGCCTGGACAAGCGTTACAAAACGAAATACGGCATGAGCATGATCGAAAACCTGGCGTACATTAAGCGTTTCGGCATAAGAAGTTTCGTCGGACACGAAAAGGGAAGATGGGCGTGTCCGGAATGCGGTGAGGTAATATGTGTTCATAAGGAAAACTGCATTTATTGCGGCTGCAAGTGGCGCTGACCATTATTTTGTATATACCGGCTCGGCTGGCGCGAAGCGGCTTGAATTGACGAAACCCACCGGCGAATGGTGGGTTTTTTGGTGCAACTGTCGTCAAATTGTCGTCATTGGAAAACATGGTGGGCGCGGCTGGTTTCGAACCAGCGACCTCTTGAATGTGAGTCAAGCACTCTCCCCCTGAGCTACGCGCCCGTACATTTAATTTTAATACAAACGAAGCCGGAAAGCAAACAGGAATATATGAGCCGGCCTTTCCGGGGGATTGGGCGCCGTCTCAAACACAAAGTCCGAGCCTTTTCGGTGCGAAGGGCCTGAATTCCCTGCCGCGATTACGGTCATTTACGGAAAAAGTTATTTATAGTATATTTTATTTAAAGGCAAGGAGCGAATAAGGGGTTTTCGGCATGCGCTACCTTAAAGCGTTAGCCAGGAATACGGCCGGCAGGATGATGTTCCTGCAGCTTTGCGTGCTGGCCGCCGTTACGGCGGTCTGGCCGCAGTTCTGGAGGGCGGGGCTGATCCTGGCGGGAGCCAACTTAATGACCTGTTTTCTTCTCCACCGCAACGAACTTCGCGGCCGGAGCGTTTTCCGCATGGACAGTCAGGCCATCGATCCTACGCTTAAGATCGCCAACGCCGTGCTGCCGTACATGCGGCGGGGGCTGAACGAAGAAACGGCGCGTAAAACGGCGGAAATCATCCAGCGCATCGGGGATGTGCCCGCGGTGGCCGTCACCGACCGGGAACGGATCCTGGTTTTTCTCGGCCCGGGCTGCGAGCGGCATCCCGCCGGCGGCGGCATCGTAACCCGCGCCACCAAACGGGTGATCAGGACCGGGGAACATAAGGTCGTGGAGAAAAAAGCCGATTTCGAGTGTCCGGTGAAGGACTGCCAGTGTCCCCTCGGGGCGGCGGTGATCGTGCCCTTGAAATGCAAGGGTGAGGTCATGGGAACGGTTAAGCTTTACCGGACGGAGGAAGGTCCGCTCCCGCCGTCGATGGTCAACCTGGCGCTCGGTGTGGCGCAGCTTCTGGGGGTGCAGATGGAACTCGCGGAGCTCCACCTCCAGGCGCAGCTGGTCACCAGCGCTCAGCTGGACGCCCTGCGCGCGCAGATCAACCCGCATTTTCTTTTCAATACGCTTAACACGATTACGATGTTCAGCCGCACCAATCCGGAAACGGCGCGGCGATTGCTTATACGCCTCGCTTCTTTCTTCAGGCACGCGCTCAAGTCGACGGGGCATTTCTCCACGCTCCGGGAGGAACTGGACTGCGTCAACACCTATCTTGTGCTTGAAAAAGCGCGCTTTAACGAAAAATTAAGGGTTGTCCGGAATATAGATAAAAGTTTGCTCGATTACCAGGTGCCGGTGCTGACGCTGCAGCCGCTGGTGGAAAACGCGGTTAAGCACGGGATTATGCCGAAGGTCGGTATGGGAACGGTGCGCGTCACTGTGCGGCGTGAGGGCGACGAAATGGCGGTGGAGATCGCGGATGACGGGATGGGTGTGCCGCCGGAGATTATGCCCAAGATCTTTACGCCGGGGTTCGGTTCGGGGAGCGGCGTCGGTCTTTCGAACGTCAACGAGCGTATGAAAGGTCTTTTCGGCGACGACTACAGGCTCAAGCTGGTGAGCGAGCAGGGCAGGGGAACGGTTGTTCAGTTCAGAATACCTCTTTTGGGGCAGGTTGTTGAAGCGAAAGGAGCAAGCGCCGTTGAAGCTTAAGGCCTTAATAGTCGACGATGAGTATCCCGCAAGGCAGGAGTTGCGGTACGTGCTTTCCAAAATCGACAACGTTGAGGTGGTGGGAGAGGCCACAAACGCTCAGGAAGCTCTGACGCTGATTAAGGCTTTGGACTACTCCATTTTATTCTTGGATATCGCCATGCCGGGCATGAACGGGTTGGAACTGGGCGCCGCCATACAGGAACTGCCCCAGCCGCCCCATGTGATTTATGTGACCGCGTACGATGAGTATGCCGTTAAGGCGTTTGACGTAAACGCCGTTGATTATATCTTGAAACCGATAGACGAAAAACGGCTGCGGAAGGCGATTAACAAGGTTCTGCGTTTAACCCGGGAAGGCGGCGACGGGGGCCCGGGACGCGAGGCCGGCGCGGGCCCGACGATCCGGATCGACCGCCTGCCCGCCGAAAAAAGCGGGAAAACCGTCCTGGTCAACGAGGGCGATATCATATATGTTTTCACCGAAGGGGACGCCGTTTTTCTTAAGACTTTCGGGGAAAGGTACCTGGCGCATTTTACGCTGAAGGAGCTCGAAGCCCGTCTGAACGCGAACATCTTCTTCCGTACGCACCGGTGTTTTATTGTCAACCTGCACAAGGTAAAGGAGATCATCCCGTTCTTTAACGGGACATACTCCCTGGTGGTGGAGGACAAGGAACGGAGTGAGGTGCCGCTGTCCAGGGCCCAGGCGAAAAAACTGAGGCGGATCCTGGGCTTTTAGTAAAACACGGCATTGATGGAAATCCTTTAAAAGAGCACTATTTTCGATGAAATCCTCGGAAAGCGCCGGCTGCGACCGGACGGTATTGCCGTGCCCCTCGAGAGCACTGAATAGTTACTTGCCGCGGGAGGTCGTTTTTTTGTTGTTAGGGATCGGTACGGATATCGTGGAGGTGGACCGTATTCGCAGGGCTCTTGACCGTTGGGGGAGGCGTTTTGAAAGACGTGTTTATACGCCGGCGGAGCGGGCTTACTGCGGTAGAAAGAAAAATGGTTATGACTGCTGGGCGGGCCGGTTCGCCGCGAAGGAAGCCGTCCTGAAAGCGCTGGGTACAGGGCGCGACGGAGCGGGCTTCGCGGATGTGGAGGTCTTGAGCGACAACCTGGGACGTCCTTCGGTTGTTCTAAAGGGGCGGGCGCAGGTCATGGCGCAAAACCGGGGGGTCTCGCGGGTGCTGGTCAGCATCGCTCACGACGCCGGTTCGGCCGTTGCCTTTGCGGTTATGGAGGGGGAGGGTTGAACTCTTGCGTCTCGTGAACGCTCAGGAGATGAAGGATATCGACCGGCGGGCGATGGAGGAGTACGGCATACCGGGTATCATCCTGATGGAAAACGCCGGCCGGAACGTTGCCGAGGCGGTCAGACAGGGTTGGGGGAAAACCGCCGGAAAGAGGGTTGTGGTTCTCTGCGGCAAAGGAAACAACGGCGGCGACGGTCTGGTGGCGGCCCGGTACCTTCTCCAGGCCGGGGCCGCGGTGAAGGTGTTTCTTACCTGCGAGCCCGAGGAGTTCAACGGCGACGCGCGCGTCAACCTTAACATCTGGCAACGGCTTGGGCAGCAGGCCTTTCAGCTCTTGAGCGCAAACGGCCTGCAGCTCCTGAAGCTGGCGCTGATGCAGACCGAAGCGGTGGTGGACGGGCTTTACGGCACCGGTTTCCGCGGCAAGATTTCCGAGCGTATGGGAAAGGTCATAGACGCGGTTAACGCTGCAGGAAGATACGTCGTGTCCGTCGATCTGCCTTCGGGGTTGGAGGCCGATACCGGACGTGTTAACGGCCACTGCATCCGGGCGGGTACCACCGTGACCTTCGGTCTTCCCAAGGTGGGGCTGGTTTTGGAACCGGGGCTGGAGTATGTCGGCAGACTTACCGTGGCCGACATTTCGCTTCCGGCGGCGCTTACCGGAGGTTTCGGTCCCGGACGCTATTTCTTGACCCGTGAGCTGGTCTCTTCCTGGATTCCGGAGCGGCCGTTTAACGGGCACAAAGGGGACTTCGGCCGGGTCGTGGTGGCCGGGGGTTCGCGCGGGATGCTCGGAGCGGCCTGCATGGCCGCTTTTGCCGCGCTTCGGACCGGCGCCGGGCTCGTAACGCTCGGGGTGCCCCACAGCCTTCAGGCTGCCGCGGCGGCCAAGTTGACCGAGGTAATGACGCGGGGACTGCCGGAAACGCCCGAGGGGGCCCTGGGACCGAAAGCGGCCCCGATGATACTTGACCTTCTTAAAGAGGGCACGGTTTGCGCGTTGGGACCCGGGGTATCCCAGAACCCGGGGACGATCGCGGTGGTCAGGGAACTGGTCAAGACCGCGAAGGTCCCGCTGGTTCTTGACGCGGACGGTCTAAACGCCTTTGCCGGGGAAACGGTTCTTCTGACCGAACGGACCGAGCCCCTTATCGTAACCCCGCATCCCGGAGAAATGGCGCGGTTGATGGGCACGGATGTCGCCACGGTGGAAGCCGACCGGCTGGGGATGGCCCAGACGGCGGCGGAGGGCTGGGGCGCCGTTGTTGTCTTGAAAGGCGCCCGCACCGTTGTCGCAAGCCCCGAAGGGTATACCGGTATCAACAGCACCGGCAACCCGGGTATGGCCACGGGCGGAACGGGGGATGTTTTAACAGGGGTTATCGCTGCCCTGCTCGCGCAGGGGATCGATCCCTTCCGGGCGGCTGCGGCCGGAGTTTATCTTCACGGAAGGGCGGGCGATATCGCGGCCGGTGAGATGGGCCGGATGGGTCTGGTCGCCGGCGATTTAATCGCCGCATTGCCGGCTGCGTGCCGGGAAGTGGAGCGGGGAGGCGGATGATGGGGCATCCCGTTTGGGCGGAGGTCAGCGCCGGCGCGCTGACACACAACCTGCTGGAGGTCCGCAGACTGGTCGGCCGGACCGCCGTCATGGCGGTTGTAAAGGCCAACGCGTACGGGCACGGCATGGTCCCGGCGGCAAGGCTGCTGGTCGACGGCGGGGCGGACTGGCTCGGAGTGGCCCGCGGTACGGAGGCGGTGGAACTCCGGCGCGGCGGGCTGGCTGTGCCGGTCCTCGTCCTTGGTTACGTTGACCCCGGCGAGTGCCGGGAGCTTCTGGAGCAGAACGTGCGTATTACCGCTTACGACGCGGGGTCGGCCGCGGATGTGGCCGCAATCGCCCGACAGCATAATAAAACCCTGCGCCTGCACGTTAAAGTCGACACCGGAATGGGGCGGCTGGGTTTTCCGTGTGATGACCCGGGTGTTAAAGTGGTGCTCGGGGTCGCGCGTCTTCCCGGAGTAGAGGTTGAGGGTCTTTTCAGCCATTTCGCCTGCGCCGACGAACCGGACAAGAAGACCACACTCGAGCAGCTGGAACGGTTCCATGATTTTTCGCGTAAACTCGAGATGGCGGGGCTGCCGGTGCGGTACAGGCATACGGCGAACAGCGCGGGCCTGATTCGCTTCCCGGAAGCCCATTTCGATATGGTGCGGCCGGGGTTGATGCTTTACGGACATTTTCCTTCGCCCCAAACCTGTTACGGCCCCGATCTCCGGCCTGCGATGACCTTGAAGGCGCGGGTGGTCCAGGTGAAGAAGGCGCCGAAGGGCTTTCCCGTGAGTTACGGCTGGACGTACAAGACCCGCGGACCGGAGGTCCTGGCCACGGTCGCCGCGGGGTACGGCGACGGTTTCAACAGGCTTTTATCCGGCGCCGGCGAGGTCCTGCTGGGCGGGGTAAGGGTGCCGGTCGCCGGGCGGGTGTGCATGGACCAGATTATTGTACAAGCGACCGCGGTAAAAGACGTGGCGCCGGGCGACGAGGCGGTGCTCTTCGGTCGTCAGGGAGATGCCTTCCTTCCGGTGGAGGAGTTAGCGGTCAGGACAGGCACCATAAGCTACGAGGTCTTGTGCGCCGTAAGCGCGCGGGTAGCGCGGGTTTATGTGGAATGAAAGGTGCGATTCACGGGTCAGGGGGCGGAATGTAGGGGAAAGCAGAAGAAAGTCCCTAGTCGCGAGTTCCGAGTCTTTCATTCTATATTCTATATTCTGACGGCCTTAACCGCTCAGAAGAGGCTATTCTATATTCTGTTTTTAAACCTTGAACTTTGAATGTTGAGCTTGAACTTTGAACTTTTGAAGTCGGAGGGTAATTGACT
Source organism: Bacillota bacterium (assembly GCA_040755295.1). Classification (NCBI taxonomy): domain Bacteria; kingdom Bacillati; phylum Bacillota; species Bacillota bacterium. The sequence goes on from JBFMBK010000014.1 coordinate 21,534, forward strand.
TGTTAACGGGCGAAAGGCGGCGCGAAGTGACGCGGTAATGCGAAGCTTATCGCCGCGCGCTACGGAATAAGAACGCATTGATGGGAGCAGTAGCTTGGAGCTGAAAAGGGCCGGGCTCAACCGATACCGCCTGCCGCGCCGCGGGAAGATGCGCGTGGATGCGGTCGTATACGCCAACGATTATCTGCGTACCTACCTCGGGGAGGACAAGTCGCTGCAGCAGTTGGCCAATGCCGCCTGCCTTCCCGGGGTGGCGGAGCCGGTGATCGGGATGCCCGACATCCATCAGGGTTTCGGCCTGCCGATCGGCGGCGTAATGGCCGTGACAACGGACGGGGTTATATCCGCGGGAGCGGTCGGGATGGACATAAACTGCGGGGTCCGCCTCATCCGCACGGACCTTCCCGCCCGGGATTTCGAGGCGCCGCTCCTGCGGCGCTTAATAACGTCCATCGAGGAGCGCGTCCCGACGGGAGTAGGCAGGAGGGGGAAACATAAGCGCATAACGCCGGGGTTGTTTGAATCGGTGGCCCACCGCGGCGTCAGGGCGGTGATTGAAGCCGGTTTCGGCGTCGAGGCGCACCTCGAACGTATCGAGGAAACGGGATGTCTTGCCGGCGCCGACATCGATGCCGCCTCAAGGGAGGCGCGGAACCGCGGTGCGGTTCAGTTGGGTACGCTGGGCGGCGGCAATCATTTCATCGAGGTGCAGGAGGTTGCAGAGATTTGCGACCCGGTGCTGGCGGAGCGGTTCGGTCTTTTTGCGGGGCAGCTCACGATAATGGTCCATACCGGCAGCAGGGGGTTCGGACATCAGATCTGCACCGACTTCACCCGGCGGCTGGCGGCGGCGGCGTCGCGGTACGGCATAGAACTGCCGGACAGGGGGCTGGCCTGCGCCCCGGTCGATTCCCCGGAGGGTGAGGACTATTACAAGGCCATGGCCTGCGCGGTTAATTTTGCTTTTGCCAACCGGCAGATTATAATGAACGATATCATTGATACCTTCTGTGACGTGCTCGGCCAGTCCGCAGAAGAGACGGGTATGGGTCTCGTTTACGACGTGGCCCACAACATCGCCAAATGGGAGGAGCACCGCGGCCGGAAGGTGTTGGTGCACCGTAAGGGAGCGACCCGGGCGCTTTCTCCGGGACACCGGGACAATCCGGCGGTTTACCGCGAGACCGGTCATCCGGCGTTGATACCCGGGAGTATGGGGACTTCTTCATACGTTCTGGTCGGGACGGATAAGGCGGCGGAGACGTTTTTTTCGGTGAACCACGGCGCCGGCAGGGTGCTTTCCCGGACCGCTGCGGGGAAAACCATAACGCGGGAAGAGTTTGACCGGGTAATGGGGAAGGTGCTTTATAACGCCAGGAATTATAAAGAGCTCGTGGATGAGGCGCCGCCGGCATACAAGGACATCGAGCAGGTGGTCTCTACCCTGGTCGAGGTGGGGATAACGCGGAAAGTGGCGCGAATGCGGCCTTTGGCGGTCGTTAAAGGAAAGGATTAGGGTGCGGGTTGCGGGTTACGAGTTAAGTCCAGAGTCGAAAGTCGAAAGTCCTAAGTCCTGGAACGGGAAGCGGGAACCGGAGTTGCGGGTTGTGAAGGGAAAGAACGTTTCTTTGGAAACATAGACTCGGCATTGGAATGGCTATCTACTTTACAGAATGAGTAACACGAGAACAGAAGATGTAATGTACTTTCAGCAGCAGAACTCAGAACATAAGAACTTTGAACCGACCTAAAAGGTCTGTCAGCATCAGCATTAACGTAGAACGTCGAACGTAGAACGTAGAACGGACCTGAAAGGTCGATCAGTATTAGCCTGAACGTTGAACCATTTAAAGGGGGTTGAAGGTTGTTCCCACCACCGGTGGCGAAAATTCTGCAGCTTCTGGCTGATTCCGGGTACCAGGCTTACGTGGTAGGGGGTGCGGTGCGCAATCTCCTCCTGGGCTATGCCCCGAAGGAGTATGATCTGGCGACCGATGCCTGCCCGAAAGTGTTGCAGCGCCTCGCCGGGGAAAACCATATCCGGGCTTTCCCCAAGGGCGAGGCGTTCGGGGTGGTGTCGCTCCTGGTTGACGGAATGGAGGTGGAGGTTGCCACCTTTCGCTCGGAGGTGTACGGAACGGACGCCCATCGGCCCGAAAAAGTGGATTTCTTATGGGCTCTGGAGGACGACCTGGCCCGGCGCGATTTTACAATCAATGCGATGGCCTTCGACCGGGAGGGGAGACTTTACGATCCTTTCGGCGGGAGGGCTGACCTGCAGCGGGGTGTACTCCGCGCCGTGGGCAATCCGGACGAACGGTTCGCGGAAGACGCACTCAGGGCGTTCCGCGCCTGCCGCTTCGTCGCCGAATACGGTTTTTCAATAGAGCCGGAAACCCTCGCCGCCATCTCCAGGGCGCGCGACCGGACGGCGGGACTGTCGGTGGAAAGGGTCCGGGACGAGATCGAACGGATTCTTTTAAGCCCCCATCCGGCCGCGGGTTTCGAGTGCCTGCGGGAGACGGGATTCCTTGAAACCTTGTGCCGGGCGCGCACCGCATCAAAAGAAGAAACGGTACCGGTGCTGCCGGAATTGTCCCGGCTGTATAAAGTGCCCCAGAACCCCCGTTACCACAGCTTCGACGTCTGGCGGCATACAATGGAGGTCCTGCGGGAAGTGCCGCCGGAACCGGTCATGCGCTGGGCGGCGCTGCTGCACGATATCGCCAAGGGGATGGAGGGGGTGCGCGGGCTGAACCGCCGGGGCGAATTGTCGGACTACCGCCACGAGCAGGCGGGTACCGCTACAGCAGAAGAGGTGCTGGGACGTTTTCGCGTCCCGCCGGCGGACTCCCGCCGCATTATCTGGCTGGTGCGCCGTCATATGGTTTTCCCAAAAGCGGAGGAGCCGGGGGTGATAAAATGGCTGCGGCTTTTGGCGGAAGATTTTAGAAACCGGGGGGATTTGGCGGAAGCTGTAGCACAGCTGCTACAACTCCACGAAGCCGATCTTAAGGGAGGGAAGGTGGACCCGGAGCGGCGTCTGGCCGATAACGACCTGCTGAAGACGATGGTCGGCGACCTTCTGGACCGCGTTCCTTTCTATCCTGCCGATCTGGCCATAGGCGGGGATGCGGTCGTCAAGCACCTGGGCGAAGGCCCGCAGGTCAAAGTGGTCCTCGACGATCTGGTGCGTGATATTCAGGCGGGAAGGCTGGCGAATGAAAGGGGGGAAGTTGAGGAAGAACTGAAAAAAAAGTTGGATTTAGAAGAAAAATATTTTATCCACAAGGAAACCCAGCGGAAACGACGAAAGCAGAAGTAAAATTTGTTATTGCAGGTGATGCTGTTGGTTTCGTCTTTTCCCGGTACGAAAGCGGTTTTTTCTTGTCGAGGTCTGAAAAGGGTGTTATTGATCGCGGGTATCGCCGCAGCCCTTTCGGGCCTGTTGAGCTTCCCCCGGCCTGCGGCCGCCGCCGGAACCAGTTATGTGGTGCAAAAAGGTGACTGTCTCTGGCTTATCGCCCAAAGAAAAAACACCTCCGTCGAACTGCTCAAACAGGCTAACGGCCTGAAGTCCGAATTACTGACCCCCGGTCAGACACTTTCAATTCCCCTTAAGGTTACAGCGGTTTCACCTTCACGTTCTTCGAGTCCGGAAGTCAGCTATACGGTGCGGGAAGGTGACTGCCTCTGGCTTATCGCCCGGCGCAGCAATATTTCGGTCGAACAGATCAAGAACGCCAACAATCTGACGACTGAGCTGATCAAACCGGGACAGGTTCTCCGCCTGCCCGGTAAGAGCGGTTCAGCCGGTCCGACCCCCGCCGCCAAGCCGGCGGTAAACACGACAAAACCCGTTCCCTCCCGTTCCGGCGACACCACGCGTGACCTCTTGAATCTCGCGCAGTCTTATCTGGGCACCCCCTACCGTTGGGCGGGGGAAAGTCCTGGTGGTTTCGACTGTTCCGGTTTTACCAGGTATATCTTCGGCAGGTTCGGCGTTTCCCTGCCGCACTCTGCGGCGGCTCAGTTCTCGTGCGGGACACCGGTTCAACGCAGCGAGCTGGCTCCCGGGGACCTGCTGCTTTTCCATACGTTAAGCCCCGGGATAGATCACGCCGCCATATACTGCGGCGGCGGCAAGTTCATCCACGCCAGCTCACGGGGCGGCTGCGTGAAGACGGATTCGATTTACGAAGATTACTGGAACACTCACCTCGTCGGAGCGCGTCGGGTACTATAAGCGCCAACGGATAGTCGCATTTACGGTAAGGTTTCCGGGGCCAAGCGAGGGAAACCTTACTTTATTTATTTTTAGCGTGGTTTCAAGGCCGTTGGAGGAGGATTATGGTTTTAGAAGTCGAAATTATGTTAATAAGTGTCGAAAGAAAGGGTTAGGATATGACCTCCCCATTGCTGCGCCTGGGAATCAAAGGAAAGCTTATGGCGATGGTTACCCTTATCATGCTCGCCGCCCTTTTTATCCTGGGTACCATGACTTACCTGGAAAGCAGGAAAGCGGTGGACAGCGAGCTCGGGGTGTGGCTGCAGGCGGAGTTGGAGTGGTGGATTCACCGGAGTGTGGTGCATGAGATTGATAAACTTCGAACCGTAACGGCAACGGTCGCAAATTTTCCGGAGTCGCAGACCATAGTTACGGCTTCTTCCGAAAAGGGCCGGCGGAACGCCGCCCGCCTGTTGTTAACCAGGGAGATTGTTTTGAACAGCTATCCCCCCGATACGGTTATTGCGATTGCACGGCAGGACGGGAAAGAACTGGTCCGGTTTCACCGGTCCGGCGACGGGGTGTTCCAGATTTCGAATGAAGACGGAAGCGGCCTGCCGCTTCCTGTGAACGGGGCGTCAGGCCCGACCGGAATCAGCCTGGTCACCGCGGGGAAGGAAAAGGGATCTTTAATTATAGCCGCTCCGGTAATCATAAAGGAAATAACGTGCGGTTTTGTCGCGGCCGGCGTGGACTGCGGCACCATGCTTAAAGACGCGCCGGAAGCCGTCAAGGGCGCGACGATTTATCTGGTGGATGAAAACGGCTCAATATTTTACCGGTTACAGCCGAAGGGCGCGCCCCGTCCGGACGGTATCCCGCCGCCCGATCTTTTGGCGCAGGTTGAACCGAAGCTGGGGTCCCTCCTCAAAGAAAGGGAAGGGCACAACCTCGTAGAAGGTTCACACTTACACGGCTTTACCAGGATTTACTTCGACCGTCCTTACAGCGAACGATATTTCAGTGTTGCCTACAGCGTGCCGCGGGAGGTAGTATTAAGCGGTTTTAAACGGGTATCAACCGTTTTTCTCTTCACGGGACTGGCGGTCTTCCTTGTTTCCCTGATGCTGGTGAGCATTCTGGCCGGCGAAGTGGCCCGGCCTGTACTGCATCTGGCGGACGTCGCCGACCGTGTTTCCCGGGGAGACCTGTCTGGTGACGCCGGTCCGGTGTCCCGCCGGGACGAAATCGGCGGGCTGTATGAGAGTTTCAACACGATGATTGCCGCCCTCAGGGAGAGCAGGAACCTTGAGGAAGAGAAAAAGGCGCGCCTTATTGAAACGGCGGGGGAGGCGGCGGTTGAAGTAAGCAGCAACCTTCTGGTTACGGTCATTTTAGATAAACTGGTAAACTCGGTCGTTAATGTCGTCAACGCCGATTGCGCCTGTCTCCATCTCAAGACGGCGCACGACGGGGCTGAGTTTTTCGCCGCCGGTGAGGGAAGCGCAAAATGCATCGCGCTCGGTACAACAGGGGATAAGGGCCTCGCGGCCGTTGTTTTCAAAAAAGGCCGGGCGGTCCATCTGAGGGGTGATGAAATCGCCGGGGGAACCTGCAAACCGCTACGCCCGGATATCACCAACTTTTTCGGGGTGCCGATTTTCTCCCGGGGTTCCATCATCGGGGCTTTATGCGTCGCCTGCACCCGGAAGGAGATCACGGAAGCCGACCAGTCGGCGATAAGACTCCTGGCCGCCCACTCCGGGGTCGCCATCGCGAACGCGCGGCTGCACGAAGAAGTGGTCGCCCTGGCCAGGGACCTTGAACGGCGCGTGGAGGAACGGACGGCCAAACTGCGGGACATGAACATCGAGCTGGAACGGGCGAACCGCTTAAAAAGCGAGTTTCTTACGACCATGAGTCACGAACTTCGCACGCCGCTCAACACGATTATCGGGTTTTCGGACGTGCTCCTGAGCGACCTTGTGCCGGGGGTGCCCGAGAACACCAAGGAGTACCTGAAAGACATCATGGAAAGCGGCGAGCTTCTTCTTTCTTTGATCAACGACGTCCTGGACATGGCCAAAATCGAGGCCGGACGGGACGAACTATACCTGGAGGAGCTCGAGATAAAGGATTTTCTCAGGGGTGTGCTGATCCTTTTCAGGGAGAAAGCCGCCGGCCACGGAATCACGGTAGAACTCAACGCGACAAGCGTCGGCGAGTGGGTCCTGGACGGCCGCAAATTTAAACAGATACTGTTCAATTTACTGACCAACGCCTTCAAATTTACACCGGATGGTGGTAAAGTAGGCATTAGGGCCGCGATCGAAGGGAAGATGCTTGCGGTTACGGTCTGGGACACCGGGATCGGCATCCGGCCCGAGGACATGCCCAGGCTGTTTAAGCCTTTTGAACAGTTGGACAGTTCCCTGGCGCGGCGCTTTTCCGGCACCGGGCTTGGACTGACGATGGTGAAGAAGCTGGTCGAGCTTCACGGCGGGACGGTGAGCGTAAAGAGCGAGCAGGGTAAGGGCAGCAGTTTCACCGTTTATTTTCCACCGTTATCATTGAACGGGGGCTAGACCCGAAGGCGGGATAACTTGAGCGTATAGGAAATTGCATTTTAATAATGCGGGTTTGCGGGCTCGGCATAGAGGGAAGAAAGTTTGCGGACAAGTACTGGTCCGTAGCGCGGGGAGAAACAAGCCCAGCGCGAAAACCGGGCAGAGTCGAGCGGAGTGTACATTTAGGTACGTGAGCATTCGATTATGCCCGTGTGGCAAAGCTGGGCGCCGTTTATCGTTGCGCTACGCTGACTTGATTGGGCTGGTGAAGGAGAACAATGCCCGGCGGGATCATCCTGATAATAGACGACGATGAAAAAGCGAGAAAGCTCTGCCGCGTTATTTTAGAGCGGACCGGGTATACCGTCCTGGAAGCCCCGGAGGCCCTGGAGGGTATCAGGCTGGCGGAGAAGAAAAAGGTTGACCTGATTTTTCTGGACATTCAGCTTCCGGAGATTGACGGGCGCGCGGTGGCCCGTTTGTTGAAGGCTTACGCTCCCACTAAAAACATTCCTATTATTGCCGTAACCGCACTGGCGATGCCCGGTGACCGGGAAGAAGTGCTTGCCACCGGCGTGGAGGGTTACCTTCCCAAGCCGGTCAGGGTTAAGGAACTCCGGCAGATGGTCCGGTATTTCCTGGAGGAAGGGAAGCAAAGTGAAGCCTAAGAAGCCCATGGTGCTGTTGGTCGACGATGAGGAAAGGGCGCTCAAGCTTTACGAGGCGCTGCTCGCGCCTCAGGACGTTACCACCATCCGGGCCAAAGACGGGCCTGAGGCCTTGAAGTGTTTCCGGCGGTTAAAACCGGACATCATCGTGCTGGATGTGATGATGCCCGAAATGGACGGGTTCGAGGTCTGCAGGCGGATCAGAGAGATGCCGGAAGGCGGCAATGTCCCCGTGCTGATGGTTTCCGCACTCGGGGACCGGGAGTCGAGGGTCAAGGGACTTGAAATCGGCGCCAGCGATTTTCTCGACAAGCCGGTCGACAAGGCGGAGTTTATCACAAGGTTGAACAGCCTGATCAAGGTCAAGGAGTATCAGGATTTCCTTCAGGACCAGAGCATAATGCTCGAAAGGCTGGTCCGGGAGCGGACCGCGGAACTCTTTCGCACCCACGAGGAGCTGAAACGCAGCTATCACGACATACTCTACCGCCTCGCGGTGGTGGCCGAATACCGCGACGGCGACACCGCCCGCCATATCAGCCGCATGGGCCGGTATACGAAGGTCATTGCGGAGGCCCTCGGCCTGCCGCCAAAGCAGACGGAGACCCTGACGCTCGCCAGTCCCATGCACGACATAGGGAAGGTGGGCATTCCCGACAACGTCCTGCTCAAACCGGGCCGGCTTACCGCGGAGGAATTTGAGATCGTTAAAACGCATACCATCATCGGGGCGCGCATACTCGGCGGCAGCAGTTCCGACATCATCCGCTGCGCGGAGGAAATAGCCCTGTCGCACCACGAACGCTTCGAGGGCGACGGTTACCCGCGGGGGTTGAAGGGTGAAGAGATCCCGCTTTCCGGCAGGATCGTCATGCTGGTGGACATTTATGACGCCCTCCGGAGTCCCAGGCCTTATAAACCGGCCTTCGACCGGGAAACCACCCGCAGGATCATGTTTGAAGGGGATGACCGGACGAACCCGAGACACTTTGATCCGGCTGTGTTCAACGCCTTCAAAAAGACGGAGCCCGTGCTGCATGAGATTTTTGAAAGCTTCCGCAGCAAAGAACCGGGAGAACTGCACGAGATTTTCAGCTACCTCCCGAGTTATCCCTATGATGCGGGAAAGGCCTGACCCGCAGCCTGCAGCCTGCCTGTTTCCGGGCCGGGGAGGATGGTTTGGTGCGTACGGGAATAGTTTACGACCCTGTATATCTGGAGCATGATACCGGCCGGCACGTTGAGGCGCCGGAAAGGCTTTCGCGGACGATGGCGGTCCTTGAGGAAAGAGGGATCCTGGGCCGGATTAAAACGCTTGTCCCACGTGCCGCTACGTTCGAAGAAACGGCGCTGGTCCACGGCCCGGATTATATAAGGAAGATAGAGGCGTTCTGCAGGGCGGGGGGCGGTCACCTCGACCCGGACACGGCGGCTTCGCCGCGCAGCTACGAGGTGGCGCTCCTGGCGGTGGGCGGAGCGCTCGAGGCGGTCGACGCCGTAATGGAGGGAAGGCTGGACCGGGTACTGGCCCTGGTGCGGCCGCCCGGCCATCACGCTCTTCCCAGCCGGGCGATGGGTTTCTGCCTTTTTAACAACATAGCCGTGGCGGCCTGCTACGCCGTCCGGAAGTACGGTCTCCGGCGCGTCCTTATCGTGGACTGGGATTACCATCACGGCAACGGCACGGAAGCCGCCTTTTATACCCATCCGGGCGTGCTCTACTTCTCCACCCACAGCGCCGCCGGTTATCCGGGTACGGGCTGGGTAACGCGAAAGGGCGAGGGGGACGGGGAAGGGTTCAACATCAACGTACCGCTTCCGGACTATGCGGGGGACGAGGACCTCAAATACGTCTTCCGGGAGATTTTGGCCCCGGCGGCGGCGGAATACGCCCCCGAACTGGTCCTGGTATCGGCCGGGCAGGACGGCCACCGGAACGACCCCATCGCCGGGATGGAGCTCACGGCCGCGGGGTACGGCGCCCTGGCGGCAATAGTCGGGGAAATCGCCGACCGGTCCGCGGCGGGGCGGATCGCGGGCGTCCTCGAGGGCGGATACGACCTTGGCGGCCTTGGGGACAGCGTCGGGGAGATACTCTCGGCATGGATGGACAAGGACCGGTATCCCGGAGGAACGGCGGCGCGTAAAACAGACCCGAAGGTGGCCGCCGTCGCGGAGGCGGTCAGGGAAACGCATCGGGCATACTGGCGGTGCTTTCGCGATGGACGGGATCGCGGGTAAGGGACCGGCAATCGATAAAATTTTAACTTTGTTGTTATTGAGACTTTACAACAACGGGGTCATATAATAAAATATCTCTATCGTATTTTCATAGCTAAAGGCTGTGAAGGGGTAAAGTAGGGCCGAAGGGCTTTTTCAGAGAGCCGGGGTCAGGTGCGAGCCCGGTAAAGCGTTGCGGGCCGAAGTTCACTCCAGAGCCGCCGGGTGAAGTCCAGCACTCAGAAAAGGAATAGTTCTTGATAACAGCGGATTTCTTTTAGGCTGACAGAACTTTTACCATTCCGAGGTGACAGTGGTCGCTGAGTGCCGGGTGCGTAGTCCAGGCCGGAGCTCCCGCCGTTACAAGGGAGGGGATATCGGAAGCTTCTTCCCGTATCCTGAATGTGAGCGGGCCTTTACCGGCCAAATAGGGTGGTACCGCGGGAACTCATCCCGTCCCTGCAATTTAGGGGCGGGATTATTTTTTGGGTGACTATTTACTGCATTAATTCTCGACGCGTTCCGTTAACGTGGGAGGCTGAATAGTTCCATTCATTAAAAAGGAGGATTCACAAGATGATCGTGGTTATGCAGCAAGGGGCGACACCGGTGGAAATCAAAGAGGTGGAGGAACGCCTGAAGGAGATGGGCTACCAGACCCACCCGATATACGGCGTGGAGCGTACGGTGATCGGGGCGATAGGGGACAAACGCGACGACCTCCACGAGACCATCCTCACCTTCCCGGCGGTGGAACGGATCGTGCCCATCCTGAGGCCTTATAAGCTTGTGGCGCGGGAGGTCAAACCCGAAACGAGCAGGATCATGGTCGGGAACGTGGTGATAGGCGGCCCGGAGATCGTGGTGATGGCCGGTCCATGCGCGGTGGAGAGCGAGATCCAGCTCCTCACCTCCGCGAAGCTGGTAAAGGACAACGGTGGCGACATCCTTCGCGGCGGGGCCTTCAAACCCAGGACTTCCCCGTACTCCTTCCAGGGGCTGGAGAAGGAGGGGCTCAAGCTCCTCGCCGGGGCGCGGGAGGTCACCGGCCTGCCTTTCGTCACCGAGGTGATCGACACCCGCGACGTAGAGACGGTGGCGTGTTACGCCGACATCCTGCAGATCGGGGCCAGGAACATGCAGAACTTCAGGCTGCTCAAAGAGGTCGGGGAGACCAAGCGTCCGGTCCTGCTGAAACGGGGACTGGCGGCCACGGTGGAAGAGTGGCTGATGGCGGCGGAATACATCGCGGCGGCCGGGAACTCCAAGGTGATACTCTGCGAGCGCGGGATCCGCACCTACGAAACGGCGCTGCGAAACACGCTCGACGTGAGCGCCGTTCCCCTGGTGAAGGAGCTCTCGCACCTTCCGATCATCGTCGACCCGAGCCACGCCACGGGCAGCTACCGGATGGTGCCGCCGCTTTCCTGCGCGGCGATCGCCGCCGGGGCGGACGGTTTGATGGTCGAGATGCACCCGGACCCGGCGCGGGCGCTCTGCGACGGGCCCCAGTCCCTGACCCCGGAGCGTTTCGCCGCGCTGATGGAACAAATAGGACGGGTGGCGGAGGCGGTGGGCAGGGTTTACCGCTCGCCGGAAACCAGGCTCAAAAAACAGGCGCGGGGCTGAGGCGCGTGAAACACACGTTCCTTTTTCAGGAAGCCGTGTGGACGGCGAAGGGTATTTACATCGACGAAAACGGGAACACCGTGCCGGTCGAAGGGAGAACCGAGATCACGCACGCGGCGGACTTGTGGATAAACGACGGGTACCTGCGGTTGAGCGGCGCCGGCGCGGTTGAGTTCCGGAACAGGTATGAAATCGTACCGCCGTCCGGGGACCGGGACTTCACAAGCTGGAAGTCCTTCAACCCGGCGCTGGGGACCTTGACCGGAAACTTCACCTTTGTCGACGACCCGATTATCTCAAGCTGCGTGTCGGAAGACGGCGGATACACCTCGGTGGAGTACCTGCTGAAGGTTAGTGACGCCGCGTACCGGGGCAGGGGCGTGCTTTACAAAGGTAAACATAAACTTTCGTCCTGGGCGGTGGAGCTGTCCCGGGAGGAATGACGCGAATTCCTGCCCGGCGCACAATAAAGGCAACTTAAAACCCGCTTACCGCTACGGTTTGCGGGTTTTCATGTTTTCCCATCTCAACTTTCCCGCGGGATAACCGGGTGCACTTTACTGCGCAGAAATGGCTTTCAAAGCCGAAGACATCGCTGATCTGCAATTTCTTCAGGACCGCGAAGCTTGTGGCATCCGTGTAAGAGAGTTTTTGGTCCCGGTATTTTTCCAGGACCGCCCGTCCCTTCTCGCAAATAGCTTCGTCTGGGTAGATTACGGCAAGTATCCCGCTTTCCGAAGCCTTTTCGACCGCCTTGAGGAACCGCAGTGCCAAATTGAAATCACCGTGATAGCGGAGCCAGGTATAGGTTTCCGCCACCACCAGAAGAGTGGTAACCAAGCTCGCCCTTTTGCTCACCGATAGGTAAAAGGCCTTGGCCGCCTCGTGAAACCTGTCTCGCTTATCCGTCAGAGCGATAAAGGCGCCTGTGTCTACGAAGACCTTAGAGGGGACGGGCGCCACCGTATAGGTCCTCCTTATAAGTCGTTGAGCCGGTACCCGGACCGTCGAAAATCCCGATGATCGAAGCGAGCGGATCCTCTTCACCCCGTGCCCTCTTCTTCCGGATGGTCACAAAAGCGCTTAGCCGACGAAGCAGCTCTCTCTGTTCCCGGGCTGTGAGCTTCCTGAACTCTTCTACCAGCCGATCGACGGACATTCTTTATTTCCCCTTTCACCTAAAAGCAGGCACTAATATTCTACTCCGTTAAACGTTTAAGCTTCGGGTTCACGCTTCTATTTTAGCACAAAAGGGAAGAGGTGTTCCCAAAAAGCGGATATTTAAAGCTTGTTTGCCCTATGGATGTATATGACGCAACGATTTTCTCGGCGGTGGAGCTGTCCCGGGAGGAATGATGCGCTTTTCGGTCTCTTGCTTTTACGCCGTTTTTTGTTTATAATAAAAGTCCGACGACCATATTGCGCCCGTAGCTCAGGGGATAGAGCGCCGGCCTCCGGAGCCGGGTGCGCAGGTTCGATTCCTGCCGGGCGCACCATAGAACAAGACGCAAACCCGCGAATACCAAGGCTTCGCGGGTTTTTCTGTTTCATCACAAGGGGCGGTCGGGTATCTCTGAAAATCCGCCGGTTTCTGCGGGTTTCCGGGCGTAGATTAGCGAAGAGATTAGCAAGGAGAATAGCAAAGAGCGGAGCCGGGAAACCGTGCTGCATCTGGCCTTGGGTCTTTGACTTTGTTAATGGTATGGTAAGCGTAGGCGTCAAGTTTGACAGGGCAGGGATCAGAGGGGTGGCAGGCTGCCACCGACCCGGTTGCTAATTTAAGCTACAAGACTACTTATATGGTGACGATTCCCGCGGGCGCGGTAAAAGACATGGCGGGCAACGCCCTGGTGGCTAACTACACCTTTAGCTTCACCACCAGGACCCGCTGACCGAAGAGCAACTGTTTTCCATATATTATGAGGCCGGACGCTGACATCCCGATATTTTGGATGACAGGGTACCGGTCTCTTCCTTGATTCAAAAGACTATGCCCAGCATAGGGGCATGCTTTGCCAAACCCATAAGATATATTTTGGGGAGCACTATAGTCTAATTCGTGAATTCTAATATCATCGCTAAGAGTAATCTGGAATGTGAGTAGAAATTCGATAAATACTGGGAGCTTTCATCTTTAGTGCGAAAGGATTGAAAAAGTAACAAAATCAGACAAAAGTTCTTAAAATAACCCTCTTGACAAACATTACCTATCAGAAATAACATGAGGCCAATCTTACGACATAATTTGCCATTGGGGGTATTTAATTGGATATTAAGCCTGCGGGTGTGGTAATAAAAAGATTTTCAATCATAACTTTCCTATGTTTGACATTATTCAGCTTATTTTACTTAGCTTTTTCACCAAGAGCTGAAGCCGGTCTGGCGGACAGCCCGTGGCCGAAGTTTCATTTTGATAGCAAAAATACAGGGCAAAGTCCATACAAATCTTACTCCGACGGCACGCTGAAGTGGCGGTACTCTACCGGCAGCTATGTCGAAAGTTCTCCCGCGATAGCGGCCGACGGTACGATTTATATAGCAAGTCGTGACTATTATCTCTACGCCATCAACCCTGACGGTACGCTGAAGTGGCGGTACTTAACCGGGGATTGTGTTGATAGTTCTCCCGCGATAGCGGCTGACGGTACAATTTATGTGGGTAGTAATGATAAATACCTTTATGCCATCAACCCCGACGGTACATTGAAGTGGCGGTATTTAACTAGTTTATATGCTAATAGCACTCCTGCCATAGCCGCTGACGGCACGATTTACGTAGGAAATTATGACGGTTACCCAAGAAGTAGCTACTATTGCTATTTTTATGCCATCAATCCCGACGGTACGCTGAAGTGGCGGTATCAAATGCGGGATTATAGCTATCCTAGTTCTCCTGCGATAGCCGCCGACGGCACAATTTTTATAGGAAGTACCGACCACTTTTTAGGAGGTGGCGACCATTATCTATACGCCCTCAACCCCAACGGTACACTGAAGTGGCGGTATTTTACAGGTGATGACATTTATAGTTCTCCCGCGTTAGCGGCTGACGGTATAATTTACGTATCAACTTTGGATGGCCATCTGTACGCCCTAAATCCCGACGGCACGCTGAAGTGGCAGTACTTAACCGTATATATTGGATGGGATAGTTCTCCTGCGATAGCTACTGACGGAACGATTTACGTAGGAAGTGGTCAATATCTATACGCCATCTATCCCGACGGTACGCTGAAGTGGCAGTATCCAACCGGAAATACTATTTTCAGTTCTCCCGCAATAGCGTCTGACTGTACGATTTACGTTGGAAGTAATGATGGTTATCTTTATGCAATTAATCCAAACGGTACTCTGAAATGGCAGTATTTAACCAGCAGTGCTGTTGAAAGTTCCCCAGCTATAGGCACTGACGGCACAGTTTATGTCGGCAGTTGGGACGGCTATCTTTACGCTTTTTCAAGTTATGCGCCTCCGACGTTCGACAAACTAGACCCCGACCTGCGGGGAGAGTCTATGTGGTCGGACCCGGTGGACACCGGCACCGGCGGGCACTACATCAAGCGCACACTGCTCACCGTCGACGGCGCCCAGCCCGTTTCCTTCGAGGTAAACTACAATTCCCTGCTCCTTAACCAGGGACCTATGGGCATGGGCTGGAGCCACAACTACGAAGCGCACGTAACGGAGAGGCCCGACGGCAACATCGACCTGTACTGGGACGCCAACAGGGTTAACGCCTTCGTTTATAACGGCAACAATACATACTTGTCCACCGACCTGCCGACATACTACGATACCATCACCAAGAACACTGACGGCACATACACCTTGAATCGCAAGGACAAGACCGTCTACGAATTCGATACCGCAGGCCGGCTGACCCAGGTAAAGAACAGTTCCGGCCAGCCTGTAAACCTGGCGTACGACGCCGCAGGCCGCCTCCAGACCATCACCGAACCCGTTTCCGGCAGGCGCCTGACCTTGCACTATAACAGCAGCGGCTTGATCGACTACGTATCCGACCCCCAACTCAGCCGCCAAGTGAGCTTCACGTATAAAAAGGCTAACCTTATGAGCATCACCGACGCCGCGGGGTATATCACAAACTACACCTATAACCGGGACGGGCGCATCTTGTCGGCAACGGACAACAAAGGGCAGATCTTCAAGAACACGTATTACGCCGATGGGCGCGTCCAAACCCAGGACGACGGCGTAACCACCAACCAACTGGTGGCCTTCAGCTACGACGAAACGAGCCAGCCCGGCAAGATAGTAACAACCGTAACCGACCGTCTGGGCCACACCCGGACATATGTCCACAACACCGCAATATACAACCTAATAAGCGTGACCGACGAATGCAACCATACCAACTCATACACTTACAATACCGACGGCAACCGCAGTACCGCCGTCAACGCCATCAACCAGACCACCCGGTACGATTACGACAGCCGCGGCAACCTGACTGCGATCACCGACCCCTTCGGTAACACCACCGGCATGACCTACTATCCCGACGGCTCGGACAACCTCCAGTCGACGACCAACGCCGCCGGCGAAACCGTCCAATACTACTACGAAGACCCTAGTTACCCCCACAACGTTACCAGAATGGTCGAGATAAACCCGGATCCCCTCAACAACAACCCCGAGACCCGATACGTATACTGCCAGGACGGCAGCGGCCTCCTGTGGAAAGAAATCTCTCCCCGCCAGGGCGAAACCGTATACACCTACCAGCCCGGTCTTACCGGACAGACCGTCACCGACCCCGAAAACAACACCGTCACCTATGGGTACGACGCCGCCGGCAGGCTCTTGACCGTGACCGACGGCGCCGGCAAGACCACCGCCTACGAATATTACGACGACGACACCTTGAAAAGCGTCACCGACCCCCTGTCGCACAAGACGAGCTACACCTACGACAGCCGCGGCGACACGCTCACCGAAACCGACGCCAACAACCACACCACGAACTATCAGTACGACGGCAACGGCAACCTCGAAAGGATCACCGACGTCGTGGACGGCGTCAACTACGAGACGGTCTATCAGTATGACGGCAAAGACCGCCTGGAACATGAGAGCCGGCTGAAGGGCGGCGCCGAGTGCAGCGCCGCGTCTTATGAATATTATGACGACGGCAAGCTGTGGAAGGTCACGGACGGGGAGAATCACACGACCGAGTATAAGTACGACGCGCTGGGCAGGTTGACCGAAACGTTGGACGCTAATAACAAGAAGATTGCAACCGCCGAGTATGACAACAACGCAAACGAGAAAGTGAACGTAACCGACGCCTTGACCCGGAAAACCGAGTACCAGTTGGACGATGTTTACCGTATAAGCGGCGTAACCGACCCGGCGCAAAATCACACCGGGTTTACGCGCGACGCCCAGGGACGCCTATCGAAAGCCGTAGACCCGGAGGCGCTTGAAGGAAATCAACGCTTTGACCTCGACGGTAATATTGAGACCTTGGCCGGCCCTTACAGCAACCAAACCGGTTACTACACCGACAAAGCCGGAAGGCTAAGATGGGAAACCCCTCCGGTATGCGGTACGGTCTATTACGAATACAACAACCGGAACCTTATCGACAGTATAACCAACGGCAAGGGCGATCAGTCCAGCTACCGGTATTACGACGACAGAAGACTGTCGTACTTCACCGACCTGATCGGCACCGTCTCGTACGATTACCAGCCCAACGGCAACCTGTGGAAGGTGACCGAGGGTTCAAACGTAACCGAGCGCCAGTATTACGAAGGGCTTAACCTCGTAAAGTCGTACCGGGACGCCCGGGGCAACGTCATCCAGTACGAATACAACGCCGCCGGCAACCTCGTGCGGCTCACCTATCCCGACGGCAAGCAGGTTACATATGAATATTACAAGGACAACCGCCTGAAGTCGGTAACCGACTGGAACCAGAGAGTGACCGCCTACGAATATTGGCCCAACGGGCTGCTCTACACGACCACCCGGCCTGACGGCTCCGTCCAAACCGTATACTACGACGACGCCTATCAACTGATAAAACTCGAAGACAAGGATAAAAACGGCGGCCTCATCTGCGGGTACGACTACACCTATTCCGTAGACGGCAGCGTATACAAAGAAATCCTGGCCGTTCCCCTGGAATCGTTCACAAGACAAGAACCGGCGACCACCGACGGTCCTGACAACCGCATCGCCACGTACAACGGGCAGGAAGTCCTGTACGACAAGGACGGGAACATGAAATACGGCCCCTTAAACGGGGCGATGGCCGCGTACACGTGGGACGCCCGGGACCGGCTCACCGCCGCTGGTGGGCTGAGCTATACCTACGACGCGGAAGGCAACCGGACCGGCGTCACCGAAGGCGGCTCCCAGACAAGCTTCGTAGTCGATCCCAACGCGGCTTTGAGTCAGGTGCTGATAAAGACAGACGCCTCGGGCAATCAGACCTTTTACGTATACGGATTGGGTCTAATCGGGCAGGAAGAAAACGGCGCTTACCGAACTTATCATTATGACCTCAGAGGCAGCACGGTCGCGTTGACGGACACGACCGGCAACGTCACCGACCGGTTCCAGTATTCTTTCTACGGCGAACTCGTATACCGTACCGGTTCCACGTCAACGCCTTTCCTGTTCAACGGCCGCGACGGCGTGATGACCGACGCCAACGGCCTGCTTTACATGCGCGCCAGGTACTACAACCCCGAAATCGGGCGATTCGTGAGCAGAGACCCGGTTACGGGAAGCATAGTCAATCCGAAATCGATCGACGCGCACAGTTATTGCGAGAACGACCCGGTGAACGGTGTGGATCCGAGTGGCGAGATTATTGAGACGGTAGCAGATGCAGCCAGCTTGGGGTACAGTGCTTATGAATTAATTAAATATCCCAGTTGGGGCAATGCGGGTTACCTATTATGGGATGTCGGCGCCACTGTAGTTCCTTTTGCTCCAGGTTCTTATGTTGTCAGGGGTTCTACGACAGTCGTTAAAGTAGTAACCAGAGAAAAACGTGTCGCCAGAGTGGCAAAAACTGCAAATGTTATCACTAAGATACATAAACATCATATTTACCCTCGAGAATTTAGAAGTTTTTTTAGGTCTCGTGGTATTAATATCGACAAGTATACAATTGAATTGGATAAAAGTGTTCACCTGAGAGGGGTACATGGCAAAGGAATAGACGGGCTTTCAGGAAAATGGAATCAGAGGTGGGAAAAATGGATTAAAGAGCATCCCCGTGCCACAAAAAAGGAAGTCGAACGATTTGCTCAGCAATTATTAAAGGAATATGGATTGGATAAATTGCCCATAAAACCTTATAAATAAAAGAGGTGAGGGTATGCAGTTTTACGAACTAACACATCCCGAATATTTATCTGATACCGATTTCAAGAAAGCCAATCCTGTTGAAATAGATGACAAAAATTATCTTCCTGGAATCACATGTGAAGAATGCAATGAACAATGGGCATCTAGTAATAGGCTTCGTGTAGACAAACGTATAGGGGATGCTATAGCGGATTACTTAAAAAAGCATAAAGTGCCCGAATTTTTATCAACCAGAGACTGGTATAGTTTAGTTTCCGAACTATCTACAATTACGGGATTGCCTAAAGAACAGTTTGATCCGGGCGCAGCCTTTGGCGTTCCTGAAGGAATAATTAAGAGTAATGAAGTACCGATGAGCTTATTACATCCCTTTCCAGGGCAGATATGGGTTACTTTTGAAGTTACGTCAGTATTAAATGAAGAACACTTAACTGGGGTTGAATTTCAGCAGGTTAAATTAAAACGTAGAAAAAAGAATTTTCAAAGTCAAATCTTACCGCAATTATGGGAACTCATTATTACAGGCAAAGCATGGCGTGAAAACATCAATTTGCAAAGAATAACCGTCTGTCCATGCTGTAGAAGAACTGTTTTCCCCGACGGTAAAAATTTAAGAGTAGATCAAAGCCGATGGGATGGCAGAGATTTTTTCAACTTGGATTTAAACCCGAATATTGTTGTGGTAACAGAACGAGTATGTACGATTTTTCATGAGCATGCATTCAGTAATTTTTTATGCATTCCTGTCTAGTGGAGGCTCGCATAGTACCAAGGTCTTATGTAATATACAATTACGAAACACACAAATTAATAATCATCGTATTGTTTGATATTTAAATCTTGTCACAAGGAGGGGGTTATCCTGAAACCAAAAAGCTTTTTAAAAATCGCACTTATTCTTATGCTTATACTTTCTATAAGTTTACCGGCATACGCTATTACTTACAACTACGACAGATCGGGCCGGCTGACTTCCGTCTCCTACGACTTCGGCCTGAAAGTCAACTTAAGCTACGATCCGGGAACAAGCCGCGTTACGGTCCCGCCGTACGTCTACGGTGCCGAGCCGGTAAACGGGGCTGTTTACGTCCCGGTGGACCAGAATGTTTATGTGACCTTCAGCGAAGAAGTCGAGCCTGGCACCGACTACGCAGGCATAGCCTTGAAGACCAACGGCACGGTGGTAACGACCACTTACAGCCTAAACAGCCCTCTCCTTACGATTAACCCAGTTGAGAACCTCGACTACAGCACCACTTATGCCGTATACATTCCCGCGGGCGCCGTAAAAGACCTTTCGGGCAACAACCTGACTAATGATTATGTTCTAACCTTTGCCACAGAATCGTTGCTTTCGGTCGTCTACACCGACCCTGTAGACGGTGCCGCAGACGTTTCGGTGGACAAGACGGTATACCTTGCCTTTAACAAGGACATTCAGCCCGGACCGGACTCCGGCGGGATAGCGCTCAAGGCCGGTGAAACGGTAGTAACAACGACTTACAGCGTTTACGGTTCCGTCCTGACCATCGATCCGGCGGACAACCTTAATTACAGTGCCGCCTACGCCGTATACATTCCCGCCGGCGCAGTCCAGGACTTGGCGGGCAAAGGACTTGGCAGCGCATACTCCTTCAGTTTTGCTACAGCCGCTGACACCACGGCTCCTACGGTGACCGCAACCCCACCGGGCGGTTCGTACAACGCCGCCCAATCGGTGACGCTCGCGGCCTCCGAGCCCGCGGTTATCTACTACACCACCGACGGCACCGACCCGACGGCGTCAAGTACTGAATACGCCGCACCGATCGCGATAACGGCCGACACGACGCTGAAGTTCATGGCGGTCGACCAGCCAGGCAACCAGTCGGTCATTTACACGGAGACCTACATTATCGACACGACGGCGCCGACGGTGGCCGGTTCGGACCCTGCGGAAGCAGCGACTGGGGTCCCGGTGGACAAAACCGTTTACGTGACCTTCAGCGAGAACGTCCAGCCCGGTGCCAATTACGGCGGTATCATGCTGAGAAGCGGTGAAACCGTTGTGACGGTTACTTACAGCATAAACGGCCAAGTCTTGACCATCGACCCCGCGCAGAACCTCAACAGCGGCACGGCATACGCCGTATACGTTCCCGGAGGCTCCGTCAGGGACATGGCCGGCAACAGCCTTGCGTCCGATTTCACCCTGAACTTCACGACCGAGGCGGACGCGGCGCCGCCGACCGTTACCGCCACCGACCCGGCGGCCAACGCGACCGGTGTGCCTTCGGACAAGACCATATGCGTTACCTTCAGCGAGAACATACAGCCCGGAACCAGCTATGACAATATCAAAATAACCTATGGCAACAATAAAACGGTTTCGGCAACCAAAGGGATCAACGGTAATATCTTGACTATCGACCCGGTTGCTAATTTGAGCTACAAGACCACTTATACGGTGACGGTTCCCGCAGGCGCGGTAAAAGACATGGCGGGCAACGCCCTGGCGGCTGACTATACCTTTAGCTTCACCACCAGGACCCGCTGACAGCCCTGTAAAAGTTTGAGTATCTATATAAGGGAAAAAGTTCAAGTGGCGGCTCCGGTATTATGCCGAGGTCGCCTTTTTATGATTATACGCGGCGGTTGACGCGGTAATATTTGACTTTCCCAAGGGTTGAAAAAACAGGTCGCATAGGGCTGGGCGCGGCAGGTAACGGGCGGGGGCGTGCCGTATTGTTATTAAGGAAAGTCTTCCTGGGTTTTGGCCCGCGCCCGCCTTGAAAACCGGGGCGCGGCGGAAAGGCGCGGCGCTCATGGCGGTAAAACTGACCTTTTACGACGGGGTCGGGTGCATCGGCGGCAACAAGATTATGCTGGAGGCGGGCGGGACCGTCCTGATGCTGGATTTCGGGACCAATTTCGGGGCGGAGGCGCGGTTCTTCGACGAGTTCCTGCGGCCGCGGTCGACCTTCGGGATCGGCGACCTGATGGAACTGGGCCTGCTACCGCCGCTAAAGCACGCCTACCGGCCGGACCTGGAACCGCCCGGGATGAGCTGGGACGACCTCCGGCGCCACCCTTGCTACAGCGAGGTGGAGACGCAGGGCGTGCTGCTGACCCACGGCCACGTCGACCACACCGGTTACGTTTCCTACCTGAGAGGCGACATCCCCCTGTACTCGAGCCTGACCACGGCGGTCATCGCCAAGGTCATGCAGGACACCACGCAGAGCGACTTCAGCCGCGAGACCTGCTACCTCACGCCGCGCGAGGTCCGGGAGGGGCTCCTCCAGGCCTCCAACTACCGCCAGGTGCCGGCGGAGCAGCGGCAGTTCACGGTGCTGGACGCGGCGGAGGTCGTGTCCCGCATCGCCGGTTTCTGGTCGGCGAGCACTTCCACGCGCGGGCTCAACCACAGGCCGCTCCAGGCCTGCGCGCCTGCGGGTACGGCGTCCGCGGGGGGGCTGGAGGTGCGCTGCTGGCACGTAGATCATTCCATCCCCGGCGCTACGGCCTTCGCGGTGCGCACCCCGGCCGGCTGGGTGGTGTACACCGGGGACCTGCGGCTGCACGGCGGCCGGGCAGGGTTCACCCGGCGCTTCATGCGCGAGGCGGGGGAGCTCAAACCAGCGGCCATGATCTGCGAAGGCACCCACCCCGGGACGCAGAAACCGTCCACGGAAGAAGAGGTCCGCGCGAACGCGTGCGAGGCGGTGCGGGCGGCTTCGGGATTGGTGGTGGCGGACTTCGGCCCGCGGAACGTGGAACGGCTGCTCTCGTTCCTGGAGGCGGCGAAACAGGCCGGGCGGCAGCTTGCGGTCACGGCCAGGGACGCCTACATGCTGGAGGCGCTCTACATGGCGGGCGAGTCCGGGGTGCCGGACCCCTCCAGGGAAGGCGGCATGGCGGTCTACGTGGAGGCCAAGGCCAAGCGCGACCGCTGGGAGAAGGAACTGATCGACCGTTACCTCGACCTGTGCCCCGAACGGCTCATCGACGCGCGCGGCGTCACCCGCGACCCGGGGGCCTACGTGCTGTGCTTCTCGTACTACGACCTCAACGAGTTGATAAATATCGGCGTTTACGGCGGCACTTACATCTACTCCTCCTGCGAGCCGTTCAACGAGGAGATGCGGATAGACTTCGACCGCCTGCTCTCCTGGATCCGGCACTTCGACCTTGATTTTCAGGGCGGCGAGGGCTCCCGTTTCCACGCCAGCGGCCACATCCACGGCCCCGGCCTGGAGGAGCTCGTCGAAACCGTCAGGCCCGGGACCCTCATCCCCGTGCACACCGAAACGCCGGATTACTTCCGGCGCTTCCGGTCCGTCTGCCGCGTGGTCATCCCCGAAAAAGGCCGCAGCCTGCAGCTTGATTAAATCAACACACTTCTTAATTACCCCCTCGGGACAATTTCTTCGATAGGCTGAAACCCAAGAGAAGCTTCTTGCAAAGATTCGGGCTGTGTTACGCGACCGAAGCCTGATTTCTTATTATTTACGTGTATATGTTATGGATTAACCAGGCAGTAAACAGCATGCCTCCGTAAATATATGTTAAAATCTAAGCCGTAACATAATGTTAATAGTTAACAAGGAAATAAAAGTGTTGACCGTTGGAAGTTTCACTGGTATAATTCACATTCAGATATTAAAAATGGTTTAGCCCTTTTCTAGAGGGGGTTGAAGCTGCAAAAATAGAGACAAAAAAACAAGCCCGGGAACCGGCCAGTCCCGGACTTGCCTCTAAAATCAGCTTATAATGTTGAATTATATAATATCTTAAAAAATAATGCGAATGCAATATTGATCCTGCTGAGGATGCATTTTGTCTCGGAAAGGAGAGGTATGGCGGGGTATAATCGTTACTATACGGAGGGGTATAATCATTACTATGTTAATGACAATCCCCAAGCCGACAACGGTAATCATGAAGTCCACATAGGTACGTGCTTATGGTTGACGCTGGTTACAAGCAAAACCTACCTGGGCTATTTAACTAACTGCAATGATGCGATGGCAAAAGCCAGAACCATTTACGACCGGGTGGACGGATGTGCCTATTGCTGTAAAGATGTCGCAAGTTATAAGTGAATTGAACGATTAGGGAGGGAGGCGGCTCCGTCCGCCTCCCTCGAAGAATAAGCGTTTTTCCGAGGGGCGTAATGATAAGCAACGCATTGCTGCGTTACCCGTTGGAGCCGAATCCTCACGTACCTTCATGTACGCTCCGGTTCGTCTCCAACGTTTTTCCTTGCACTGCATCACTTCTCGTTGCGCTCCGTGTATGCTGCCAAGCAATTTATTCTCCCGGATGGCATTTGAAAGGGAGTGAAAAAGTGACGGCGTCAAGAAACGTAAAGCTCGGGGAGATTGCCGGTATACTGAACGGCCTGCCCGATACCAAGCTTATAAACAAGGCGAATGCGATAACCTATAACCTTATTCAGCCCAACCATTTGGGAGTTTTCAACGATATACAAAGCACTTCGGAAATAAAAAGGCAAACCCCCGTTGATGATAACTATTTCATTCGAAGGAACGATATTTTGCTGAAACGGCTGAATCCGGACATCGCAACGTTAGTAGGCGAGGATATAGCGAATACAACCTTTTCGAGTAATCTCTTTGTTATCCGTGTGTTCAAGGATTATTACCCGGCCTACATAGCATGCCTTTTAGAAAACCGGGGTACGGCATGGCAGAACAGTAATATCGTCGGTTCGGTTGCGGCCATTAAGTCCTTATCCGTAAAAACACTTGCGGCGTTGGATATACCTGCGGTAGAGTATGAAAAACAAAAAGCAATTGGTCAGTTATGGATGCTGCATAAAAAGCGAAAGAAGTTGCTGGGCGACTTGATTGCAGAAAATCAAAGACTTATAGCGGCAGTAATAAACAATATCACAGCAAGCGCAAAGGAGACGGAATGATGCCCACCACAAGAAAAGACATCGAGGCCGCTCTTTGGAGAGGCGCGAATACGTTCAGGGGTACCATCGACGCGGCCAACTACAAGGACTACGTCTTGTCGATGCTCTTTGTTAAATACCTGAGCGACACCTATTCGGAAAAGGTGGCCAATTTAGGTAAGTTATATAATAACCCCGTGAGGGTGCAAAGGGCGATAAACAGACTACCTTTTGTAATCAAGGAAGAGCATACCTTTTCTTGGCTTTATGAAAACAGATACAAGGACAATCTGGGTGAACTTATCAATGTCGCTTTGCGCGGGATAGAAGACGACAACCCGTCCCAGCTTGCGGGAGTTTTCAGGAGCGTTGACTTTAACAGCGAAGCCATGCTCGGCAACCACAGGCAAAGAAACACCCGGTTAAGAGAACTTCTTGAAGATTTTAAGTCCCTTGATCTGCGCCCTTCTTCAATCGAGCCGGAGGAAGGCAAGGTGGCCTCCGACACGATAGGTGACGCATATGAATACATGATCGGCGAGTTTGCCAGCCAGGCCGGCAAGAAAGCAGGCTCATTCTTCACGCCGTCGGAGGTATCGGAACTGATGGCGCGTATTGTCGATCCGACGATAACCGATACCATATACGACCCCACTTGCGGCTCCGGCTCCCTGCTTATCAAAACCGGGAAAACGGCCATTAAAAAGGACGGCCAGGTAAAGAAAATCGCCCTGTTCGGACAGGAAATGAACGGGTCTTCCTGGTCCATGGCCAAAATGAACATGTTCATCCACGAGATCCTGGATGCCAGGATTGAATGGGGCGATACCCTCGCCAATCCGATGCACTTGGACTCGGACGGCAATCTGACGCAGTTCGACGTTATCGTGGCCAATATGCCCTTTTCGCAGGACAAATGGGCGGCGGGGTTCAATCCCGGCGGTGAAACGACCGGCAAAGGCAAAGAGTTCAAGATGGAAGCGTCCCTGGATAAGTTTCACCGCTTTGACTGGGGAGTGCCCCCCGCCAGTAAGGGCGACTGGGCGTTTCTGCTGCACATGATGGCCAGTCTCAAGAGCGGGGGCAGGATCGCCGCCGTCGCGCCCCACGGGGTTTTGTTCAGGGGCGCGTCCGAAGGAAGGATAAGACAAGCCGTGGTCGAAAAGAACCTGCTGGACGCGGTTATCGGTCTGCCTGCGAACTTGTTTTACGGCACCAGCATTCCGGCCTGCATTTTGGTATTCAAGAAAAACCGCAATCGAAACGATGTGCTCTTCATCGACGCTTCCGGCAAGGATGAAAACGGCAGCCTCCGTTATAAGAAGGATAAAAACCAAAACCGTCTCGAGCCGAAACACATCGACGACATCGTAAAAGCTTACGAGAACCGCGCGGATATCGAAAGATTCGCCCATGTGGCGCCCGTTGAAGAGATCCAGGCCAACGAATACAACCTGAACATCCCGCGGTATGTCGATACCTTTGAAGAAGAAGCATCGGTGGATATCGAAGAGGTTAAGACCAATATCGCGAAAATACAAAAGGAGCTTGCCGAGGTCGAAGCCCAGATGGCCGGGTATCTTAAGGAGTTGGGGTTATGAGTGATATTCAAAAATATAGCGAAAAAACCTTTGAAGACATTAAGCACATTAATGAATATGGAGCGGAATGTTGGCTGGCAAGGGAATTAGCTCCTGTACTTGAATATGCCCGCTGGGAAAATTTCTACAAAGTTTTAGAAAAAGCAAGGGAAGCCTGTGAAAACAGTAATATAAACGTGGAAGAACATTTTCGTGACGTCACGAAAATGATAGAGCTGGCTAAAGGTGCCAAACGGGAAATAGATGACATTGAACTCTCTCGTTACGCGTGCTATCTGATTGTGCAAAACGCAGACCCGAGAAAGCAAGTCGTAGCCCTTGGACAAACCTATTTTGCCGTGCAAACCAGACGGCAGGAGTTACAGGATGAATTCGATAAGCTTGATGAAGACGCAAAACGCCTGTCAATTCGGGGGGAGATCCGTGAACACAATAAATCCCTGGCCGAAGCGGCTCAGATGGCGGGAATTGAAACCCCGCAGGAATACGCTGTTTTTCAGAACAAAGGTTATCAGGGTCTTTATGAGCATAAAGCAGCTTGAAAAGAAAGCGCCGAAAAAATTAAAGGTCAAAGACGAGACAAAGTGAAACATGAGAACGAAGGAAATTATTCTGGTGAATGCAGGTGGAAAATATTGAAGCCTGAAATAAAAAAACGTATAGAGCAAATACGGAAGGGCGAAGCGCCCGAGGGCTATAAAAAGACGAAAGTGGGTATTGTGCCGGGCGAGTGGGACGTAAAACAACTTAAGCATATCCTTGACCAGGTACAAAGAAAAGTGCCTAAACCAAAGGATGGCTATTGGCGTCTGGGTCTCAGAAGTCATGCTAAGGGGACTTTCCATGAATTTATTGATGATCCGAATTCTATTGCTATGGAAGAACTATTCTCAGTTGCCAAAAACGATTTAATTGTTAATATCACATTTGCATGGGAACATGCAATAGCGCTGGCCAATAGGGATGATGAGGGCAAATTGGTATCGCACAGATTCCCAACGTATGTGTTTAACGAAAAAGCTTGCCCGTATTTCTATAAATATTATGTAATTCAGCCGCATTTTAAAAAGATGTTATCGGATATATCCCCGGGAGGGGCAGGAAGAAACAGAGTGATGAGCAAAAGTTCTTTTATAAAGCTGTTTGCCGTTCTTCCGCCTCTGCCCGAACAGGAAAAGATTGCTGAGGTTCTCTCGACATGGGACAAAGCCATAGAGTTAAAGGAGCAGTTAATCGCCGAGAAAAAGCAGCAGAAAAAGTGGCTGATGCAGAACCTCCTCACAGGCAAAATACGCTCTCCCGGCTTCACTGATGAGTGGCAGGAGGTACAACTTGGGAATTTAGGTAAATTGGCAAGGGGGAAAGGGGTAAGTAGATCAAATATAGTTGAAACAGGTTTCCCTTTGATTTCATATGGAGAGATATACACTACTCACAATATTGTAATTAGAGAATATCAGACTTTCATCAACTCCAAGGGACGTGAAGAATGCTTCAGAATATATAAAGGTGATATTATTTTTACCGGTTCCGGGGAATCTGCAAACGAAATAGGCAAAGCCGTGGCCTTTTTATTTGATGATGAGGCATACGCAGGCGGAGATACTATTGTATTGACGCAAACCACTAATGATAGTCAGTTTCTGGCGTATATGCTTAATAGTGATCATGTTGTTAAACAGCTTGCATCATTAGGGCAGGGGAATTCCGTGGTTCATATTTATCCGTTTCAGTTAGATAAAATCAGGTTTCTGCTTCCTCCTCCCCCCGAACAAGCCGCCATTGCCGATATCCTATCCACGGCGGACCGGGAAATCGACCTGCACGAAAAGCAGCTTGAGGAACTGAAAAAACAGAAAAAGGCCCTGATGCAACTGCTGCTGACCGGAATCGTAAGAGTCTATACGCAGGAGTTCGCCATGCGGTCTAAGGCCGCTCCATCAGTAGAACGAAAATGCGAAGACCCGTGAGCTGGTTACTTAGAAGCAGTATTGTAACTTACACGGAGCGCAACGAGAAGTGATGTAGTGCAAGGAAGACCGGGGAGACGAACCGGAGCGTACTGGGAGCGTACGTGAGGATTCGGCTTCACGGGCTGACGCAGCAATGCGTTGCTTATCGTTGCGCCCATCGAAAGAAGTACTATTTTCTGTGGAGGTATCTTGATGCCCGACTACACCATATTCGACGAACGCCCCGAGAGCCAGAACAGGGCGATAACAGTACTCGAGAGATTGGGGTATCAATACCTGCCCCGCTCGCAGGCGGAGATCCTGCGCGGACGACTTTCCAATGTACTGTTCCCGGAGGTTTTGCGGGAGTTTTTGCGCCGCCAGTCCTTTATTTACAGAGGCAAGCAAACCCCGTTTTCCGACCGTTCCATCGGCAAGGCGATTAACGATATCGACGCGCCGCTTGTTTCCGGTCTGATGTCGGCGAGCAAAACCATCTACGATATGCTCCTTTCCGGCAATAGTTATGAAGAGGAGTTGTTTGACGGCGGCCGCCAGTCTTTCGACCTGAAGTATATCGACTGGGAGTACCCGGAAAATAATATTTGGCATGTGACGGATGAATTCTCGGTGGAGCGGTCCAACGGAAAATATGCGCGGCCGGATATCGTGCTGCTCCTCAACGGCATCCCCCTTGTGGTGATCGAGTGCAAAAAATCCGGTATCGACGTGGAAAAAGGCGTCGCCCAGAATATACGCAACTGGCAGCCCGAATATATCCCCCATCTGTTCAAGTTCGCCCAAATCGTTATGGCTGTGAACCTGAACGCCGTTAAATACGGCACTTGCGGAACGCTTTCGGAGTACTTCAGTATCTGGCGGGAAAAAGACTACAAGTGGCAGCAGGAGAAATGCAGGAATGTCAGCCCGGACGGAAAAGTCGTCGAACAGGACAGGGCCGTCGTTTCCATGCTCTTCAGGGAGAGACTGCTGGAACTCATTCGTTATTTCATCTTATACGACAACAATGTGAAGAAGATTGCCCGCTACCAGCAGTTTTTCGGCATTCAAACGGCCATGAGACGCATAAAAGGCCAGGACGACAAGAACACCAGAAGCGGTGTGATCTGGCACACGCAGGGCAGCGGCAAGTCTCTTACCATGGTGATGCTGGTTAAGAAAATCATCGCCGATCCGGATATCAAAGCTCCCCGTTTTGTTCTTGTAAACGACCGGATCAATCTGGATAAGCAGCTCAGGGATAACTTCGCCAAAACCCAGCTTAATCCGGCCCGCGCCAAGACAGGCAAAGGCTTGATAGACCTGTTGAATGACAAAGGCGAAACCGTCATTACCACCCTTGTCCATAAGTTTGACGCAGCGGCAAAGAGCAGGGTTCAGATTAAAGACGACAACATTTTCCTGCTGGTGGACGAAAGCCACCGCACCCATTCGGGTCAGCTGCATAATTTAATGGTTGATGTGCTGCCCAATGCGATAAAGATAGGATTTACCGGCACTCCTCTGCTTAAGAAAGACAAGTTCAATACCTATGCGCGGTTCGGGCCGCTTATCGACAGTTACCCTATCGACAGGGCGGTGGAGGACGGCGTCATCGTTCCCCTCGTCTACGAGGGCAGAATAATTCCGCAGGATGTAACCAGTGATAAGATCGATGATTATTTAAAGTATATTATCGCGCCGCTGAACCATAAGCAGCAGGAAGACATGAAGCGCAAATGGAGCCGGTTTTTGCCCCTTGCGCAGACCCGCCAGCGTATAGACATGGTGGCTTTCGACGTTAATGAGCACTTTTTGAGTTATGCAAAGCCGAAGGGGTTTAAGGCCATGGTCGCGGCCTCGTCCCGCCCGGCGGCAATTGACCTGCACAGATCCATAAGAAAACTCGGCGGTGTAAGAACGGCGGTGGTGATATCGCCCGAAAACGTTAAAGAGGGAGACGAGCTTACCAGAGAAAACAAAGAGAAAATCAGCGCCTTTTTCAAAGAAGAGGTGGAGACCCTCTTCGGCTGTAATTACGAAGAATATGAAGACTGGGCGAAAAACAGCTTCGTCGGCGGTGAGGACGTGGATATGCTTATCGTCAAGGACATGCTCCTGACCGGCTTTGATGCGCCGGCTGCCGCCGTGCTGTATGTGGACAAACCCATGAAGGAGCATTCGCTGCTTCAGGCGATCGCCCGTGTCAATCGCGTGTATCCCGGTAAAGACTTCGGGCTGATCGTGGATTACTGGGGCATTTTCAGCAAGCTGAATACCGCCGTGGATATGTATTCGGACGAAAAATCCGGTATGGACGGATACGATCCGGCCGATATCGAAAACGCCGTTCTCGGCGCCGGCGATCAGAAGCTCAAGCTGGAAAAGGCGCATCAGGAATTGTGGGAGACATTTGAGGGAAAAGATTTTGACCGCAACAGCTCCGAAGGCTGGCAAAGCGTATTGGGAGACGGCGACTCAAGAAAGATGTTTTATGAAAGGCTTTCGGTGTTTTCACGCTTGCTGGATTTAGCCATGGGAAGCTACGCCTTGTATAATGCCGTCGGCTATGACCGGATTCAGAAGTACAAGCAGGATTTGCTTTTCTTCCAGAATCTCCGCGGCGCGGTCTTGCTCCGTTACAACGAGAAAGTGGATTTCGGTAAATACGAGGATGGCATTCGGAACCTGCTGAATAATTTTGTGCTTTCCGAACCGGGCCGGATTATCGTTGAGCCCGTTTCCATACACGATACCGAAGGCATGAAGGAGCAGCTTGAAAGACTGGACAGCAAGGCTGCAAAGGGAGACGCCATCCGGACCCGCATAGCCGGAGAGCTGGAAACATACCGTTATGACGATCCTTTGCTATATAAAAAGTTTTCCGATCAGGTCAGGGAAACCATTGCCGAATACAAGGCGTCAAGAAATGACGATTCCTATCTCTTTGCGATGGAGAAGATGGCCGATGACTTCAAACGAGGCTATACCGGCCACCATTACCCCGCCTGCATAGACAACGACAGCGACGCGAAAGCCTTTTACGGGTCGATTCAGGATATCATCGCCGCGGCGGTAAAGGAGGTGTCCCCGGAATTGGATGAAGCCATGGGGCGGTTGGCCGTTGAAGTTAAAAAGGCGGTGTCCAGCCGGGCGAAGGTCGACTGGCGTTTTAACACGGCGGTGCACAGAGACATGGAACAGGCGCTTGACGACCTTATCTGGGATTTTATCGAAGAACATGAGATTCAACTGCCCGTCGTGAAAATCGATCTGATGCTTGACGGACTTAGGAAAACAGCGGTAAGCAGGTATTAGGCCGTGACCGTAAAAAAACTGCATTCAGCAAGGACACTAAGCGGTATTGAAGTAATCGTCGAGCGCAAAAAAGTGAAAAAAATACGGCTCAAGGTCTTTCCGGACGGCGTGGTGAAGCTGTCCGCGCCGCTCGGCGTACCGGATGAATGGATTAACGAATACCTTAAAAACAAAACCGCATGGATTGAAAAGTCGCTGAATTACTTCAAAAATACGGAAGCCGATGAGTTCGAAACGAGGATTCACAGCGGAGTTTCCACCCGCATTCTGGGCAGGCAGATCAGAATTATTATCAATGACGCGCGAATTTACAGAATAGAACAAAAGGAAGACTGTGTTTATATACAGTCTCCCGCCGCCGGAGATAAACAGGCTTTGCAGAGGCAGTTCGAGCGCTGGTGGCAGAAACAGAGCAAGTCGTATTTCGGGACGGTTGTCGACAGGTTATATCCTGTTGTCGCCAAGCACGGGATCGGTAAACCGGTATTCCAGGTCAGGAAAATGAAAACCCTTTGGGGAAGCTGCTCTCGGAAGCACGGCAAAATCAACTTGAATTACTATTTATACAAAGCCCCGCCGCCCTGTATCGATTATGTCGTCCTGCACGAGCTGGCGCACTTTCTTTATCCCAAACATAATAAAGACTTTTACGAGTTCCTGACCGTACACATGCCGGACTGGAAAGAACGTAAAAGAATTCTCGATTACGAGATTGTAAAAGGCCTGAAGTACTGATAGAAGCATGAATCATAGCGGCGCCATCCTTAACTAAAGGTTTATATGGGTATGTCGAATATACCAGTAGACCGGCGATGCGAACCGCGAGTATTGGATAGATAAAACACATTACATCTCCCACGAGGTTGTCATTGCTTTAATCCGCCGGAATAAAGCCATAGGGATGAATGAAAGCGATGAGCGAGGAACTAAGGGATATTCTCAAAGAAGTTCTATCGCTGCAGCGAGGTCCAACCGGTCACCGAGCGCCACAGGGTGTGCCCGTGCCGGATTTCCAGCCGATCGGCAACGAGGCGGACAAGATCGCCGGCGATGACGGGATTTCAGGGTATGCCGCTGTAGAGAGCGGTGCGATCATTATCTACGGTGACTCGCAGGATTCCATAGCCGAAATATCCGTTCCCGATAACATGGTTTTACTTGTCAATGGGAAGCCGCACACCGGTTTGGTGCGTGTAAGGCGAAAGGACCGGTTGGAGGCAGCGCTTCCCCCGCTCCGGATCACCAACGGGTGTGTTAAGGTGACTAAGAGCGATGACGAGATGGAGGCTTTCCTTGAAATAGCCCCGGATATGGCTACACGTTACCGTTTGGTTGACAAGCAAAAGCAAAAAAGGCTCCATCTGAATATGAAAGAAGAAACCGACTTGTTTTGCTCTATTGATTACGACGATGTTATAGCGATATTAAATGATGAAGGAATAGTCTATGGAATAGATTACCCGCAGATCACAAGGCTTACGCAGAAGTGTTGTCACGGGGTGTACAGGGTTGCCTTAGGTTTGCCTCCCGGAGAACCTGTTGATGAATCGGTGAAGATATTTTTCCCCCAACCGGACAAGAATGAGAATGCTGCGGGAGATTACGACGCCAAATCCCCGGATAAGAACCTTTTTTCCGTTGACAAAGGGGCCGTTTTGGCGGTTAAAGAATATGGTCAACCCGGTCAGCCGGGGATATGTGTTACAGGCCGGCAGATTGACCCAAAACCGCCCCGACAGGTGGAAATTGTTGCCGGCCGGAATACAGAGATGAGCCCGGACGGGACGACCATTAGGGCAAAGGTGGACGGTCGCCCCTTTGTTGTACGTAAGGATTCAACTTACAAATTCACCGTAAGCCCGCTCTTAATCTATTCTTCAGACGTATCGGTGGCAACGGGTTGTATTTACTTTCGGGGGGATATCCAGGTTTGCGGCAATGTGCTCGACGGAGCGGTCGTCTATGCTTCAGGCAACGTAGAAATAAGCGGATCGGTTTCCTTTGCCCGGGTGAACTGCGGCGGTAAGCTGTTCATCGATAACAATGTATTCTCGTCAACAATTCAAGCGGGTTCCCCGGCCACTTATTTTATGCGGCAGGCCAAGGGCTTGCTGACCAATATAATCTCCGGACTGAATAATCTGGCTGACTACGCGGCCGTTGTTTTGAACCACCCGGTGGTTCAGGAGCGGCGCGCGCCTTTGAGGCTTTTGTTGCTAAACATTATTGAGTTGAAGCTTCCTCAACTTAGAACTCAGATCAAGCAACTGTGCGACTTAATTAAGAAAAACGAGTTCAGCCTTCCGAAGAGTACGGGCGCCTTGGTCCAGGAGCTTGAAAAGTTCCAGCCGGGGTTGACGATCCCTGAAATGCAGGATGCGGAACCCTTGAGATCTTTGGCCATGGACCTTAAGTTTTTGCAGGATTGTGCCGCAGTGTCTCCCGCCGGTTATTCAAGGGTCGTTATACCTTACGCATTGAATTCTTTCATAGAATCAACAGGAAGTGTGCAGGTGTACGGGCGGGGTTGCTACAACACCGTTATTAACGCCGACGGTAACGTCGGTGTCAACGGGACCTTCCGCGGCGGCAGAATAGAAAGCAGGGGTAATGTCCGTATCCAGGAAGCCGGATCAAAACTTTGTATTTTAACTAAAATCATTATCCCGTCAGCGAAAACGGTAACAATCGGCTTTTGTCACCCCGGTGTGGTCGTGTGCTCCGGCAGTCACATTATCAGGTTCGAATATGCTTACCGGAACGTACAAATCCTGACCGATGAGAATCATAAACCTAGGGTATTCGGAAAAAAGCTGGACGAAAACTCGCATTCGGTTCTTAAGGATACTCAGGTTAACGTGCAACTTGACGTTCCTTCCGGCGCTTCCAGGGCTTAAGGTAACACTTGCCGCCCGCTGTTGGATGCAGTATCCTCATACCCGGCAGCCCGCCCGGATAATTGGTCGATCTGTGGGCCGACGGCGTGCTTACGGTTGCCGAACCGCACCCTCATTCTCAAGTCCGCGGTTTTTTTGGACAATTATTTTGGTTAGTAAAGAATGACCGCTTCCCCAATTCCGGCGGGAGGCGGCGGACCGTCATGACGGTTCCCCCGCAGATTCCAGTCTACTCAACTAAAAATTATTAAATAAATGTAACGATATAGTTACAATATATCATTATCGAGTATATACTTAAATAAGAAAACTTCTGGTGAGGAGGAAAAGCATGGATAAGAAAAGTCTCTATGTCCAACTTGGTCGTAATTTAAAGCGCGCGCGGGCAAAAAGCGGCTTCACTCAGTCTCAGGTTGCCAAATTGCTGGGTATTCCCCGAGAAGTCATCTCTTATTTCGAGAGCGGCACACGTGAACCGGGCATGGACGACGTTATCAGGCTTGCGGATATATATGGGGTTAATATGCGATACCTATTACCCGAAAGCGAGGCTGCATGTGAAATCGAACCGGTTGGCGACACCTCGATTTCTCTGGCTTTTCGCGCCGGGAGAATTGTGGAGGAAGACCTTCCTGTTATAGTTGAGAGCCGCCGCTTTCTGAATAACCTTTTCGAGCTTAATAAGCTGTTGGAAGGAGAAAACCCGGAATGCCGGTAGAGCGTACCCGTATCCGGAGAAGGGCGGCGGAATCCCGCAGACAATTGGGGTTCAACCTCTTGGTGCCGGTGAATATATGGTCGGTCTTACGAACCGCAGGAATCTCGGTGATCAAGAAACCGCTTAAGAGCGAAATTTCAGGCCTGTTTATGAGGAAGCAAGACGTGGCGCTGGTCCTCATAAACTCTGCGCGGACACTGGGTCATCAGAACTTCACTGCCGCTCACGAGTACTTCCACCTGCGATACGACTTGGAATTGACCTGCAGGGTCTGCTCGGCGGGTAATTTCGATCCCCGGAACGCCGGCGAAAGGGATGCTGATTATTTCGCCGCGTACCTTCTGGCGCCTGATGAGGCGATCGAATGGCAGATTGAGCGAAGAACCGGAGGGCTGCCCGTTGATCTTCCAGACATTATCGCGCTTGAACAGTATTTTGGCATAAGCCACCAAGCCATGCTGATTCGGCTTGTGGAAACGGGGCACCTTTCTGAAAAAGAGAAAGAGCAGTGGGGTGAAGGGGTAATCGAGGCAGCGAAGCAACTCGGATATGACACGAATCTTTATATGCATACAAATGAAGAAGTTGTGCTTTCCGACTACGCTGAAAAGGCGATGTTCGCCCTAAAGCGAGGGCTTATCTCCGCCGGCCGCTACGAAGAACTTCTCCTGGAGGCAGGATATGCCGATCTCGTCTATGGTGAGGAGGGAGAGACGTGAGGGTTGTCCGGGAAATCCCTCCTTACGTTTTCGACAATGACTGTCTCTCATCGTTTTTATGGGTGAAAAGGCTGGACATCCTCTCTTCTTTATTTAGGGACGAAATAGTAGTTCCGAAGGTTGTGGTTACGGAACTTAACTATCTGACGACGGTTTCCGGTGGGCGTTGGGCATGGGTTTATCGCGCACTGGAGAGCAAAACTCGGGAGGGAGCGGTATCGGTCCGGGACGTGGCGGTGGGAACAGAAGAAGCTGTTGAGTTCATGCAGCTCACGCAATGGACGGGTTATAAAGGGAAACGTCTGGGAAAAGGGGAAGCGGCGGTTCTTGCGCTGACCAGGTACCAGGGAGGGACGGTGGCCAGTAATAATCTATCGGATGTAGCCGAGTATTGCCGCCAATATGGCGTAAATTTAATTTCAACCGACGATATTTTGTGCTTAGCATGCCAAAGAGAAGTTATATCACTTTCGGAAGGAAGCGAACTATGG
Source organism: Bacillota bacterium (assembly GCA_040755295.1). Classification (NCBI taxonomy): domain Bacteria; kingdom Bacillati; phylum Bacillota; species Bacillota bacterium. The sequence goes on from JBFMBK010000014.1 coordinate 57,791, forward strand.
GACGGGATGAAGGCGCGGAAGCGAATGTTGCCCGCGTATACCTTTTCAGAGGCGTTTCATCGGTATCGCCATGGATTGCCGAAGTGAAGTGGAACCAAGAATACAGCCAGGATATTCCCGCTTATTATTAATCCCAGTTAGCTGATACAGTTTAAGCCTTTTCCCTGCCGGACGTCCCTCCGCTTCTAACATCTCACTTCCCACTTCCCAAATGGTTCGTAACCGCCGGCCGCTTTATTTCATACCTATGAATTGGCGGCTGGTACCGTTTGGACGGCCGCAAACAAACGGAGCGGAGGGATTCTTATGGAGAGACAGCAGCCGCGGGTCCCGGCCGTATGTCCCCCGGGGTTCCAGGGGCGGTACACGGTCGTCAGGGGGGACACCATGTTTATTATCGCGCAGCGCTTCCGGACGACGCTGCCGGCCCTTGTGGCCGCGAACCCGCACATTCCCGACCCCAACATGATTTTTCCGGGCGACGTCCTCTGCGTGCCGGGTGCGGTGCCCTTTCCGTGCTGCGTGGTTTTAGAGCCGGTCGGGGGAATGCCGCCGAGCCGGACCGGTGTCGCCTTTGCCCACATCGACCAGCTCGGCACGCAGGCGGTCGGTTTTTTAGCTTCGCTGCCGCTTCCATCGGCTTTCGGGAACTACGATATTTACGTCGGCGAAGCGCTGATCCCGGGCATCAACGGTTTCGGCAACCAGCTCTTCCGGATATCGCGGGACCCGCCCGCCTGGGCCGGGTACGTCAGCCTGCCCGCGGCCGCGTCCCTGACCCCCGACACCCGGGTGGTGGTCAGGCCCGCCAACTCCGTGAGCGGCGTCTCCGGCCCCGTAATCCTCGAAGCCAGTCTGCTGGGTTGTCAAAGGTAGTCCCTTTATCGACGCAACTACCCCCTTCCGGCTACGGAAGAGGGTAGTCATCTTTACGGGAAATATACGCTATTTGTCTTTCTGCAGGAGAGTGTTGCCGTTCTTATCCACGATTACGACGGAATCGATCTTCGGGTCGGTGCACGTCAGCGCGGCCGAAGCGATGTTGCTGAGGATTTCGTCCGTTTTACCCCGTTCCGAGGGGATGATGTGTACGGTAAGCACGCCCACCGTGCCCTTGCTTCCCGTCCTTATTTCCGGAAAGTCCGTTATCGACGCGTACCACCACGGACTGTCGGATCCGCCGAAGTTTTTGTGCATATAATCGGCAAAACTCCCCGACGCCATAAAGTCCTTTTCCCCGAGGCTTTCCACCGCGCTTCCGGTCCCGCCTCCGCCGGTATCCTCCGCTCGCCCCGCAGCCGGGGCCGAGTCCTGAACCTTGGGTTCTTCCTTATCCGGGGCCTTCGAAGTACTCCCGCCGCCGCAGCCGACCAGCATAACCGCGATAACCGCCAGGATCAGACCAACCGATAACCGTCTCAAACGCAAAACCGACCGCCCCCCTTTAATATTTCTCGGGTATATAATTCGCCATTAATTCCCGTAATACCTGCATTATTAGCGGAAGAAGAATGGGAAAAGCGATCCCGACAAATTATTGTAATATTATACGCCGCAGGTTGAAATGCATCGAAAGTTGTGGGAAAATGTATCCAATGGAAAGGTTTATGAAACCGGGCTTTATTTTACGCATTTAAAACGGTGGGTTGTGGTGTAATTGGCGGCCTTTAGCACCGGCGGAGCTCTTCTTGTGGGACGAACGCCAGTGTTGATATCAGTTGTTGTCAACAGAACCGTCCCCACGACAGTCAACGTTGGTGTCGATCAAGTAAATACCGCCGCTCATAACTGTCTAATAACCCCCTTATCAAGGGATATTTTCACCGTAGAGGAAGGTGTTTCCTTCTAATTTGTCGAATCTCCTTATGATGCTGGCAGCAAAAATGAAGGTGTAAGGTATGCCTAAGAACCCTAATTGGACGCGGGAAGAGTAGTTTATAGTTAGGAGATGATATGATGGTTGTTCAAAGGGACTTGTATCGAGTTTTTCTTAAGGATTATGAATGTGGTACAGCCCAAGAAATGTATAATTTTGCTGTGGCGAATGGAGTCCAGTATAAAGGACGAGATAAGAAGTATCAAATGTGGAGTGTTCGGAGAAGTTTAGATCTTATGGTGGAAAAGGGTGAAATCCGTAAGATTGGCAATCGATATTGCCGATGATTATTAGCCCCCCTTTAGGTTTGTAGCGGTTCCTTTTGACGACTAACCGCCACGGCGGAAATCCGGGACTCAACCCGTTACAAATTAAGGTCTCTAAATTTAATTAGTTTGGTGCGCGGCGTCTTCGTTTCGCTAACGACCGGTAGATGCTAACATGTTAAGACCGAAATTAATACCTAAGAGATTCTAATTTGTAATTTTCGCTAAAAAAGGAGATAAGTAGATGAATCCTGAGTGGCAAAATCAAGAAAATCAAAACGAGGAAGATGTTGATTTCGAAATCATAGAATCTGAAGTAGAAGATTCTTTTAGTGGTCCACCTGAGTATCAAATTACTGTGTACCCTGCAGATTTTACATTAGAAGTCTTACATAAAAAGTTTATTAACGAAGATATAGTAATCCCCAAATTTCAGCGCCAATTCGTGTGGAAGCAAATGCAATCTAGTAAATTAATAGAATCATTCCTCGTTGGATTGCCAGTCCCAGCAATATATCTTTATACAGAACGGCAGTCTAATCAATATTTAGTAGTTGATGGACAGCAAAGGCTCAAAAGTATTTGTTTCTTTTTCGAAGGTTTTTTTGGTGAAGAAACTAAAGGGAGACGTCAAGTTTTTAGACTTAAAGGTTTACATGAAAGAAGTAAATGGAGAAATAAAAGCTATAAGGATTTTGACGAGGCGGACCAACGAAAATTTCGAGATTGCGTGCTGAGGTCTTTTATTATCCAACAATTAGACCCGCAGGATGACACAAGCATTTACCATGTTTTTGAGCGGTTAAATACTGGAGGTACCTCGCTAACTAATCAGGAAGTAAGAAACTGTGTTTATGGCGGAAACCTCAAGGAATTGCTTACCCGACTCAATAAACTTCCGGCATGGAGAAGCATTTTGGGGAAAACTGTGATGGATAGTAGACAAAAAGACATTGAGCTAATCTTAAGGTTTTTCGCACTTAATAATGTATCTGAATATGAAAAACCTTTAAAAGATTGGCTCTCCCGCTACATGCGTATACATAGAAATGCACGGAGGCCGTTTCTTGAAAATCTTAAGAAATCATTTAGCGAAACATGCACTAATATCCTTAGCACCTTGGGAGAAAAACCATTTCATGTAAGAACTGGTCTAAATTCCGCAGTCTTCGATTCAGTAATGGTGGCTTTTTCTAAAAATGTGGATAAGATACCGCGGGATGTTTTATTTAGATATAAAGAACTTTTAACAGATGATACTTATCAAAAATTAATAAGTAGGGCAACTACAGATGTTGAAAATGTTGTTGAGCGTTTTCGTCTTGCCGAACATTATCTTTTTCAGGAATAAGAAATGAAATCAGAAAGAATAGATCAGGCAATAGAAGTATGCAGGGACCATCTACAAGTAAGTGGGGCATTTGGGACTGAAATTGAGGCTTTTTTAACTCGTTATCTATTATTGCTTATATATGCAGTTTTTGAAGAATCAATTAAAGCAACTATATCCGACCGCTCTAAAATCTACAATGATCCTGACTTGTATCAATTTACCAATTCTTGCGTCAACAAGATATGTCGGAGTATCATGATTAGCGAGGTTTCTGGTCTTTTAGGAAGGTTCAATTCTAGCTATAAAGAAGCTTTTCAACAAAAACTGACGGGAAATGAACTTTTGGTAACTGCTTATAACAATATTGTCCAAAATAGGCATATGACTGCGCATAGTTCAGGCTCCAACATGACCTTCTTAGAATTGGTAGATGCTTATCAAAAAGCAAAAGCGATTATTGATTATGCTACCGAAGTAATTGCCCAAGAAACCTTGAGTATCAAGCAGCAAATTGATCGGGTTCTTCAAGAAAAGGACAAGGAATTAACAGACCTAAAAAGAGAGCTAGAGGCGATTACTAAATTTATTATAATGGAAAAAGAAGAGATATTGGAAAAGCCAGGCTAAAAATTTAAGGCTCCTGTACACTTGATTACTGTTAAACTTGTCGATTCCTTGAGACCAAATTTTTTCCGACCATCTTTAAGAAACTAGCATAAGGGAGCTTCTATTTCGCAAGCCCTAATTATTGTGTCAGCGCATTTTAAACCGTTCCCGCTTCTACAAGTTATCAGAACGATCTAACAGTTCGTGCGCCTCCCTTAGGGGAGAATATTATGTTTTCAAGACCTGACCCCATTCCCTTGCCCAAATGGATAAAGACCAGAATATTGAAAAATGGTCATCTATGGATACTATAACCGACTACCTCGGTGTAAGCTGCGAAACAGTGCTGCAATGGATTAATAATCGCAATATGCCTGCGCATAAGGTTGGGCGGCTTCGGAAACCCAAGTGGACGAATGGATTCGTGCCGGCGGTGCGGCGGATAAGGAGTGAAAGAATATGGCAGTAAAAAAGAGCGAACTTTACAGCTCGCTATGGGCGAGTTGTGATAAATTGCGGGGCGGCATGGACGCCTCTCAATATAAAGACTATATTCTGACGCTTTTATTCGTGAAGTATGTTTCCGATAGGTTTAAGGGCGTGGCTTATGCTGACATCGAAGTTCCCGAAGGCGGTAGTTTCGATGACCTGGTAGCCCTTATCGGCAATAAGAATATTGGCGAGGAAATGGATAAAGTCATTGCAAAACTTGCTGAAGCAAATGGATTGCGCGGAGTAATAGATAACGCTCATTTTAACGATGAGACCAAGTTGGGTAAAGGCCAGGAAATGGTGGACAAACTGAGCGGGCTGATTGCAATTTTCCGCAGGCCGGAACTGAATTTCTCCAACAACCGTGCTGGCGGCGATGACATCATCGGTGACGCTTATGAATATTTGATGCGTAACTTTGCGACCGAGAGCGGCAAGAGCAAAGGGCAATTCTATACGCCCGCCGAGGTGTCACGAATTCTCGCCAAGGTTATCGGTATTGACCGGGCGATAAAAGGGGACACATCCGTATATGACCCAGCCTGCGGTTCAGGTTCATTGCTCATCAGAGCCGCTGACGAAGCGCCTTTTGAGGTTGCCATTTACGGTCAGGAGAAGGATATCACCACTGCCGGACTCGCCAAGATGAACCTTGTGTTACATAATAAAGCCTCCGGCGAGATAGTTGGCAATTACAGCACTTTTTCCGACCCGCAATATTTTGAGGATGATGCCGAGAAAACCACGCTACGTCGTTTTGACTTTGTGGTCGCGAATCCTCCGTTCTCCACAAAGAACTGGACAGATGGCCTCAAAGAATACGGACGCTTCGACGGTTATGGCGACAGACCGCCGGAGAAAAACGGCGACTTCGCGTGGCTGCTTCATATATTGAAGTCGCTGAAACGCAATGGAAAGGCTGCTGTAATCTTACCCCACGGCGTCCTATTTCGTGGCAATGCCGAGGTGACAATCCGACAGTCCATAATTGACAAGGGATATATTAAAGGTATCGTCGGTCTGCCCGCCAACCTGTTTTACGGAACGGGCATCCCCGCTTGCGTTATTGTCATTGATAAAGAAGGCGCGGACGAGCGCGACGGCGTCTTTATGATTGACGCGAGCCATGACTTCATTAAGGATGGCAACAAGAACCGCCTGCGTGAGCGGGATATCCACAAAATCGTCACAACGTTCAGGCAGCGGATTGATGAGCCGAAATACTCACGATTCGTCCCAATTGAGGAAATCCGCGATAAGAATGGCTATAACCTCAACATCCCGCGCTATATTGACAGCAGTGTTCCAGAGGATTTGCAGAATATTGAGGCGCACCTGATAGGTGGCGTCCCCGCGTTTGACGTGGACAATATGGAGCGGTACTGGAGTATCTTCAGTGACTTGAAATCGGTGCTGTTTGCCCCTTTGCGCAAAGGGTTTTATCATCCCGTCGTCAAGAAGGACGATGTGCGCCACACGATTTACTCTGATGCCGAGTTTAGCCAGTATGCCGACAGAATCGACAGTGCATTCGAAAAATGGCAGAGCCGTGTAAACGATAAACTTTGTGGTATAGACGGAAAAACCAAGGGCAAGGAACTGATTGTAGAACTCGCCGAAGCCATCCTTAAAGAATTTGAAAACGTCACGTTGATTGACAAATATGATGTGTATCAAGTGCTGCTTGTCTATTGGCAGGATGTGATGGCTGATGATGTGTTCATCGTTGTCCAAGACGGTTACAAAGCGGCGCGGGAAACTGAAAACATAATGGGCGTATATACTTCAGGCAAGAAGAAAGGCGAGGAAAAGGTAGTCGGATGGGAAGGCAAGTTGATTCCGCGCGGTATTATCGTTGAGGCGTTTTTCCACGCGGAGCAGAAAGCCATCGATGAGATAGAGGCTTTGATATCGGAAGCGCAAAGTGAACTGGACGAGATGATTGAAGGCGCGGAGGACGATTCAATAATCAACACCGTATTGAAAGATAACGGCAGCCCTGATATGACCGCCCTGAAGGCCGCACTCAAGGACAAAACGCTCGGCAAAGACGACCGGGAAGTCCTGCAAGCACTCTCCGATAAGAAAGCCAAGATTGATGAACGGGGCAAAACGCTCAAAAAGCTGAGAGAGGTGTTAGAGCAGAAAACCAAGGAGCAGTACAGCAAGCTGACTGATGAAGAAATACTCGAACTGCTTGTAAACCGCAAGTGGTTTCACACCATTTTCGAGGGCATCGACGCGCTCTACACCGCTATTTCTCATAGCATCGCCAACCGGGTGACCGAACTGACCGAGCGGTACGAGGAAACTTTACCCGCTATCGCGGAAGAGGTTGCGGAGTATGAGGTTAAGGTTAAATCTCATCTGAAAAGGATGGGGTTTGTATGGTAAAGGGGTGGAAAAAAGTTGCAATCAGTGAAATCGCTGATGTCAAAACGGGACCTTTCGGTTCCGCGCTTCACGCCAGTGATTATGTTGATGTTGGCACACCAATTATCACTGTAGAACATTTAGGTGAATATGCCATTACTCGTCAAAATCTGCCTTTGGTGTCTGATGCAGATAAAAAACGGCTTAGTGCTTATATCCTATCTGAAGGCGACATAGTTTTTAGCAGAGTAGGGTCAGTAGATAGAAACGCTTATATAACCAAAGCTGAAAATGGGTGGTTATTTTCGGGAAGATTATTGCGGATACGCGCCTATCCTGAGACCGTTGACCCGAAATACCTTGGCTATTATTTCAAATACGAACCTACAAAAGCAAGAGTTCGGGGTATTGCTGTTGGGCAGACTATGGCTTCATTAAATACAAAGCTATTAAACGACTTTATGGTATTTTTACCTTCCATCTTTGAGCAACACGCCATCGCTGAGGTCCTGTCCGATGCGGACAACTATATCGCGTCGCTTGAAAAGCTGATTACCAAGAAAAAAGCTATCAAGCAGGGTGCAATGCAGGAGCTGCTCACAGGCAAGCGGCGGCTGCCGGGGTTTGAAGACGCATGGGTGGAGAAGCCCCTGTTGGACTTAGGTGTAGTTGTACAGGGTTTAACATATAGACCAGAAAATGTACAACTTCACGGCTTGTTGGTTTTGCGTTCTTCAAACATTCAGCAAGAAAGACTGGTTTTTGATGATTGTGTATTCGTTGATTGCAAAGTGAACGATAATCAGTATGTTAGAAAAGGCGATATACTCATTTGCGTTAGAAATGGTAGTAGTGAACTTATCGGCAAGTGTGCACTTATTGACAAAGATTACAGAGCTACTTTTGGTGCATTTATGTCGGTTTTTCGTAGCGAATATGATGATTATATTTTTCAAGTATTCCGTAGCGACTTTGTGCAAAAACAAATCCGAAACAATAGCAATGCGACCATAAATCAAATTACAAAAAAGGATTTTGAAAATATAGTGATTCCCGTACCGCCGACCCTTACTGAGCAAACAGCAATCGCTACTATCCTCTCCGATATGGACAACGAACTCGAAGCCTTAACCACCAAGCTTGATAAGGCAAAGCTGATAAAGCAGGGCATAATGCAGGAACTGTTAACCGGGCGAATTCGGTTGGTTCAGTCGGAAGCCGCTGCTGAGGTTACTGTGAAGCCGGAGGTTCAGGTTGCTGCAACCGCAATCGCTTCCGCACAAAAGGGTCACAGCCAGCAGTTCGACGACGCGGTGATGATTGCAGGAATCGTGAACGCCTTCTATACCGACAGATACCCGCTCGGCAGGAAGAAAGTACAGAAACTACTTTATCTATTGCGTCGCAAGCAGGATGAAAGCACGGTTGCCTTCAAAAAGAAGGCGGCAGGTCCCTATGCCGATGAGGTGCGTTATAAGGGCGGCGAGCCCATTGCGAAAGGAAATCGTTACATTGCCGCGACAACGACCAAAGGTAAAGGCACGACTTTCTCCCCAGGCAAAAATATAGGCCAAGCCCTCGACTACATTAAACGCTGGGGCAGGCAGGAGGACATTGACTGGTTGGTGGACAATTTCCGTTACACATCCGTCGACGATTTGGAACTACTCGCTACTGTGGATATGGCTGTCTGCGACTTGGAAGAAGCCGGGACTCCCGTTTCGGTCGATTCTATTAAACACCTGATTGCCACAAATAAAGAATGGCGGGCAAAGCTGCAAAAGAAAACATTCGCCGACTCAAAGATTGGCAAGGCAATCAACGACTTGCAGACCCTGCTGTAAGGAGGTCGCGATTATGGCAACAATCGGAGAAGCCGAACGGACAGCCCAAAACCATGTAATATCCTTGTTCCGCAACCAGACCTTGCTAGGCTACGAGTATTACGGCAACCGCAAGGCGTATCAGAACAGTAACATTGAAACGGATAAGCTGATGGTGTTTCTGCTTCGGCAGGGTTACAGCGACGTTTTAGCCAGACGCGCTGTTGAGGAACTGCGCAAAGCAGCGGACAATTTGCAGTCTGGGCTGTACGCCACGAACAAAGCTGTTTACTCCCTGCTCAAATACGGCGCAAAGGTGCGCGAGAACCCCGGAGAGGCTGAGAAAACCGTCTTTTTCATAGACTGGGCGCACCAGAGCAGGAACGATTTTGCTGTTGCTGAAGAAGTAACGGTGGTCGGTAACTGCCAAAAACGCCCCGATATCGTTGTGTATATCAACGGCATTGCCATTGCCGCGATTGAACTCAAGAAAAGTACGATTTCAGTTGCCAACGGTATCCGGCAGAACCTTACCAACCAGCACGAATACTTCATACAGCCTTTTTTTACAACGGTTCAGTTCACGATGGCTGGCAACAACAGCGAAGGGCTTCGCTACGGAACGGTAGGCACAGAAGAGAAGTATTATCTAGAATGGAAAAACTATGCTGAATCACGAGACAATAACTCCCTTGATATTTTGGAGATCTGCAAAGGCCTACCGGATAAGCTGGACTGGCAGCTATACAGTATGTTCCAGAAAAAGCGGTTGCTCGACCTTATTCACAACTTTGTCATCTTTGACAAGGGGATAAAGAAGGTATGCCGTCACAACCAGTTTTTCGGCATCAAAGAGGCGCAACTAAAGATTGCCGACGGTAAGGGCGGTATCATCTGGCATACCCAAGGCAGCGGCAAAACGCTGATAATGGTGTGGCTGTCAAAGTGGATTCTGGCGAACAACCCAGAGGCACGTGTGCTGATTATTACCGACCGCGACGAACTGGACGACCAGGCGAAAAAAACATATATCGGCGTTGACGAGAAAATCGTTCGGACAAAAACCTGCACGGACTTAATCGGCAAGCTGGACTCCTACGAAAACCGATTGATTTGCTCTCTCATACACAAATTCGGCAATCGCAGCGGCGAGATATCTGACCTTGATTACGACAGGTATATTGAAGAACTCTATAAAACCCTCCCGCCGAACTTTTCGGCAAAGGGCAAGTTTTATGTGTTCGTAGATGAGTGCCACCGGACGCAATCCGGTAAGCTGCATCAGGCCATGAAAGCCATTTTGCCGAGAGCAATCTTCATAGGTTTTACGGGAACGCCGCTCCTAAAGAAAGACAAAGCGACAAGTATTGAGGTATTTGGAGGTTACATCCACACCTACAAATACGATGAAGGCGTAGCGGACGGCGTCGTTCTTGACTTGCGCTATGAAGCCCGTGATGTTCCGCAAAGTATCACGTCGCAGGAGAAGATCGATACGTGGTTTGAGGCAAAAACTACCGCGCTCACTCCACGCGCAAAGGCGAAACTAAAATCGGCATGGGGCAATATGCAGACAGTGTTCAGTTCGCGCACACGGCTGGAAAGCATCGCCCGCGATATTATTTTCGATATGGAAACCAAGAGCCGCTTGATGAACGGCAATGGCAACGCCATGCTGGTTGCTGAGTCCATCTATGCGGCTTGCAAGTATTACGAGATATTCCAGTCCAAAGGTTTCAAAAAATGCGCAATTATATCTTCTTTCGTTCCGCGTGAGGGTGACTTGAGGACGGATACCGTCAGCACTGACGAGGACACCGAAGCATTCGAAAAATATGAAATATATATGAAGATGCTCTACGGGCAGGACGTGGAGGCGTTTGAAAAAGAAGCCAAGCGCAAGTTTGTGGAAGAACCCGCAAATATGAAGCTGTTGATTGTAGTGGATAAACTCCTGACAGGCTTTGATGCGCCGCCCTGTACATACCTTTATATTGATAAACCGATGTATGACCACGGACTGTTTCAGGCGATTTGCCGTGTAAATCGTCTTGATGGCGAAGAAAAGGATTTCGGCTATATCGTGGACTACAAACAGTTGTTCGGAGATTTAACAGATGCGCTAAACAAATATACAGCTGGAGCCTTTGAGGGGTATGAGGAAGAAGATGTACAAGGCTTAATCAAAGACCGTCTTGAAGAAGCGAGAAAATTCCTTGATAAGACCCTTGAAGAACTTGATGATTTGTGCGAGGGCGTAACCCTGCCACGTAATGAACTTGACTACATTCACTATTTCTGCGGGGAAAACGGTGTTGATGATAACGAAGATGAGGCGTTCGCAAGAAGCCGCGAACAACTCTATCGGCTTGTAAACCGCCTTGTTCGCGCATATACCGATATCAAGCCCGATATGAGCGCGGCAGGATATACACTTTACGAGCAGGGAAAAATCGCAAAAAAGGTTGAATTTTATATAGCATTAAAAGCGACAATCGGCCAGGCCAGCGCGGATTTCATCGACCTTAAGCTGTTTGAACCGGGGATGAGGTATTTAATTGACAATTACATTATCGCTGAGGACAGCCGCAAACTCGGTGCCTTTGATGACTTTACCCTGCTTGACTTTATCCTCGCGCAGGAAGAAAAACTAAAAGGGGAAGGCGGTAACAAAGAAGGCGCTGCAGAGACGATTGAAAACAACATCCGTAAAAAGGTTGTTGAAAAAATCCTTATCAACCCAAAATACTACGAGAAAATGTCCGCTATCTTAGAGCAGCTCATCCGCGAGCGCCGTGAGGGTGTTATTGCTTATGAGCATCTTCTCGAAAAGTACATTGAACTTGCTAAAAATGTCACTGTTCCAGAAGAGAACGACGCTTACCCTGTCCGCATTAGGAAGAGCGGTGCGCTTCGTGCTTTTTATGATAACTGCGGGCAGGACGAAGAACTATCAATTGCCTTACATGAGGCTGTACTCAGGAGCAAGCAAGACAGGTTCAGAAACAATCCCGTCAAGGAAAAACGCATTAAGCGGGAAATTTTCAAGATTTTGAAAGAAGAATCTGAGGTTGATCGGGTATTCAATATCATTTGCGAACAAGAGGAATACTGATGCAGATTATGATTTCTGGCATACCTGTTGAGGTATATAAAAAGAAAATAAAGAACATGCACCTATATGTTAAGCCGCCTAACGGAAAAGTATCTGTTTCGGCTCCTCTGGATATGAGCGATGAAGCAATTGAACGCTTTGTACGCACCAAATCCAGTTGGATTAAGAAACAGGTGAACAAATTTGAAGTCCAGCCTCGTCAATCTGAGCGGGAATACGTTTCCGGCGAAACGCTCTATGTTTGGGGAAAACAGTATTTTCTCCAAGTTGAATACTACGGTACTAGTAAAAACATGCTTGTCCTGTCAGAGAACAAGGCCATTCTTACTGTCCGTAAAGGCAGCACAGCCGGGCAACGGGATAATTTCGTCAAAGAATGGTATCGTGGGCTTTTAAAAAGCGAAGTGGCACGACTTCTTCCAAAATGGGAGAAGTTAACCGGTCTTAAGTGCGATGGTTGGCAGACGAAATACATGACAACCCGTTGGGGTACCTGCAACAGGGCTAAGAGAAAAATATGGCTTAATTTGCAATTGGCAAAAAAGACTCCTGAATGCCTCGAATATGTGATTCTGCACGAGCTTGTGCACCTTGTTGAAAAGAACCATAACGAGCATTTTATTTCCCTGATGGATAAATATATGCCCTATTGGAGGGAAACAAAAAGGGAGTTAAACGGGCAGATACTTGATTTCATGGAATGACATGCATAAGAGATATTAATGAATCAGGAGGCTTTCGGTATGGCTACACGCGGCAAGAGCATCAACTTGTTTTTGATGGATGACACCGAATGGACGCATGAAATGTGACTGTCAAGGGGACGGCAGACCGTGTGAAAAATCATTCAGATATTCCACCGCAGACGGTCCTTGTCCCAGCCTCTGTCAATAGAATGGGTCCTTTTTGATCTTTAAAAACAAAAAAGAAACCGGTACCTTATACCAGTACCGGCTTCCTTCTTTCCCTCAATCTTCTCAATATTTCTTGGTTTCCAAGGATGCTCATTACCCGTTTCAGGTTATATGCCAGAAACGACAGCGCAATCTCAGCGCTGACCGAGATCTTTCTTTTTGTCAAAAAGTAATAAGCTCCCCAGCTTCGTTTAATGGTCCCGAACGGGTGCTCTACGATCATCTGCCGCAGTTTGTACTTGTCCATATTCAGCGCTGTCTGCAAGTCAATCGTATCCAGAAAATCCTGAT
>JBFMBK010000015.1 GCA_040755295.1 Bacillota bacterium
ATACCGATAATAAACGTGGAAACCAATAAGAGTACGGGCCATACCCACCAGGCGGTGGTGCTGCTTGCGCCCGCTGCGGTTGCGGCGGTAGACATGGCTTCCGGCGCCGCCGAGGCGACGTGGGCCAGGGCCACCGCGCTCGCTGGAATAATTTCGAACATATCTATTTCTCCCTTATCATGGTAATATGAAATAACGCTGAAATACTCATTTTTATATCTAGGTCTAACTGTCTAAGGAACGCATGTGATTTAAAGCACATATACGGATAAAAAAATTTCGGTCGTTATAATTCACTTAATAATTCAATTGTTCTCCTTTTAACTTTCACCTCCTTTTTCTGAAATTCTTTATCTATGATTATCAATCCAGATTGACAAGAAGCAGACAAGCTATCTTATTTAACCACTATTACGGGCTGTTTAGCCAGTTGAAGAACCTTATGGCAGATTCCCCCGAGCACCAGTTCCTGAATGGCGCCCGTACCCCTACTGCCCATTACGATTACGTCGGGCTGCTTCTCTTCGGCGTAGTCGATGATTGAAGTCACGGGATCGCCGGTGAGAACAACCGTTTCAACGTCGGCGCCGCTTTCCGCCAGCGCGCTTTTAGCCTTTTCCAGACCGCCGGCCACTCCTTGCTTGGCCTTGGTGATGGCTTCCTCCTGTTTCTCTTCGGATAAGGTTAAAAAACCCCAGGCCCCTGTTTTCCAGAACTCTACAATCTGCAAGACTGTAACCTGAACCCCGGAATCCAGGCGCGCCAGTCTTCCCCCGAAATTCACCGCCCGCATCGCGTTCTCGGAACCGTCAAAGAGAACCAGAACCTTCATAACACCCGCCCTCCTTTGAATAATTTATGCACTTGTTCGGCGTAAGTTTTCTTTTTCCTGCTGTGAAAGTGAATATTTTCACTAAAATTTTTGTTTTTTCTTCGCCTATTCGCCCCGTTCGTCAGCTGGAAGCTCAAGATCGAGGCCATGCTCTTTGATCTTTGCGTAAAGGGTGCGCCGGTTTATCCCCAGCACCTGGGCGGTCTTCGTGCGGTTGTAATGGTGTTCCTGAAGCGCGCGAAGGATTATGTTGCGCTCCACGTCGCATAGGATCTCCTGCAGCGTTTGTCCCGTCCACTTCTCCTCGGCGTTTGCCACCCTAAAGTCCGGGTGCAGGGAGGTGGGGATATCCTCCGGGGTGATTACCATCCCTCGGGTTAAAACCACGGCGCGCTCACAAATGTTTCTCAGTTCACGGACATTACCCGGCCAATCATATGCCTCAAGGAGTTGGAGAGCCTCGTCCGAGACCCCCTTCACCGGTTTTTCAAGTTTTGTAGACGCCTGTTGAATAAAGTATTTTACAAACAGCTGGATGTCCTCTTTCCGCTCCCGCAGCGGCGGTACCCGTATGGTCACTACGTTTAAGCGGTAGAAGAGGTCCGCCCTGAATGCACCCTCACATACCATTTCCGACAGATCCCGGTTCGTCGCCACTATGATCCGCGCATCCACCTTGATGGTCTTCGTGCCGCCCACACGGTCCAATTCCTTCTCCTGAAGCACCCGCAAGAGCTTGGCCTGCATCGCGAGCGGGATTTCACCGATTTCGTCGAGGAACAGCGTACCGCCGTGCGCAAGCTCAAACTTCCCCAGTTTCCGGCCGGCGGCACCGGTGAAAGCGCCTTTTTCGTACCCGAAGAGCTCGCTTTCCAAAAGATTTTCCGGTATCGCAGCGCAATTGATCCGGACGAAGGGGCCCTCCTTGCGCCTGCTGTTCCGATGGATCGCCCCGGCCACAAGCTCTTTCCCGGTACCGGTTTCACCCACGATCAGAATGGTATAGTCGGTATCGGCAAACTTACCGATCTGCTTATATACCTCGTGCATGGCGGCGGAACGCCCTATCAGCTCCTCTATCCTTTCCCCCGGCGCCTTTCCGGCGAGCTCCTGCCTCAGGGCTTTCATCTCCCGCGCCATCTGGTCGACCTTGACCGCCTTTTTAACCGTAAGGACGACCTCATCGATGTTAAAAGGTTTGAGAACATAGTCAAAGGCCCCCAGTTTCATGGCCTGGATCGCGGTATCGGTTGTCCCGTAAGCCGTCATCACTATCACCGGAACGTTGTATCCTTCAAACCGGACCTTGGCGAAAAACTCCAGGCCGTCGATGTCAGGCATCCTTACGTCGACCATAACGGCGTTGATCTCTTGGCCCCCGTAAAGGATTTCCAGTGCCTCTGAAGCATGCAACGCTACGGAAACCTTATAACCTTCCGATTCCAAAAGGTCGTGCAACATCCGGCAGACGCTTTCTTCATCGTCAACCACCAGTATCCGCAGCATTTTCCACCACCTCCTCCACCCTGGGAATGCACACCCGCATTATGGTACCGGACCCCACCCTGCTTTTAACATCAATATATCCCCCGTGCGCCTCGACGATCTCGTGGGCCAGCGCCAACCCCAGGCCGCTTCCCCGAGCCTTGGTGGTAAAAAACGGGTCAAAAATGCGCGAAAGGTTTTCCGGCGGGATCCCGCAGCCGGTATCGGCCACGGTAACCACAACATACCGGTTGTCGGGGCTCGGTCCCGTTTTCACCCGTACAACACCTCCCTCGGGCATCGCGTGATAAGCATTATAAATGATATTCGTCAAAACTTGCTGCATTTGCTCCGGGTCCACTTTTGCCGGCGGCAGGTCGCTCATCAGCCTGGTGTGAACCTCTACTCTACTGCCATATGCCTCGCCTACGAACTGCAAAACCCGCTCCACCAGGAGGTTAAGGTTGTAAGGCTGAAACTTTGACTCCGCCGGTCTCGCGAAAAAAAGAAGTTTATCCACGATGGCGTTAAGGCGCATCGTTTCCTGGGCCACCGTGGAAAGTGCTTCCGGCGTTGTCTTGCCGCGCCGCTGCCAGATTTGGATATAACCGCTGATCGAGGTAAGGGGGTTGCGGATCTCATGGGCTACACCCGCCACAAACTTTCCGAGAGCCGCCAGGCGTTCCTGCCGTTTCATACGCTCTTCCAGATGGTTGCGTTCGGTTACGTCCTTGAAGGTAAGCACCGCGCCTATAAGGTTCCCCGCCTGGTTGGTCAGTGGATTGCTTCCTACGATGAGTTCCCGTTCCCCGTCGGAGAAGGCCGGTTTCTCAGAAACCGGGTCGCTGCCCTGAGCCGTCGCGGCCAGCGCCGGGTATCTAACTGTAAAATCGGTGACCGTCTCCCGGTCGGAAAGCGCCCGCTTCAGAACCGAACGGATTGGGTCATCCTCCGGAAAGACCTTCCCGAAATACTGTCCCAGGACTTCCTCCGGGACGAGACCGAGAATTTCCGCCGCGTTCGGGTTAACCATAACCAGGCGCCCTTTCAGATCTGTCGCCAGAACCCCCGCGTCTACATTATCCAGAATGACCTCGTTGTAACTGCGCATCTGTTCCAGCCGTCCGGCAAGGTGGTTGACGGCCGTGGCGATTTCGCCCAACTCACCGAAAGCGGGAGGAAGCCGGTAACTCAGGTCCCCTTCGAGGTTGGCCAAACCTTCCTTCACCCGGCTGATAACCTCCAGGAACCGGTTCAGCAGGAAGAAAAAGCCGCCCACACCGATAATAATTCCGGCAAAGATGGTAAGATAGGCCTCACGGCGCATCCTGCCCAGGCGCTGGTAAACATCCCTTGCGTTTTCCTGCGCCACCACCGCTCCTATCACCTTTCCCCCGCGGATTAACGGCCGGTAGATCTCTATAAGTCCTGAACCTCCCAGGCCGACCACGTTCTTTTGCGGCTGTTTGGATTTGATAGTTTGCTCAATATCCGTCTTGCGGCGCATGGAGAAGTTTTCCCCGTAGGTTTCCGTCTTGCCGTTAATAATCACGTCCAGCTCGAGAGAGTAAAAACCAAGTTCAACACCCGGAAAATCCACGGATACCGAATCCAATACAGGCTTTAACTCGTTATTGAGCACCTTAACTTTATCCCTGTTCCGCGCGTTCGCCGGCACATGTTTTTCTTCGAGGATATTATCGAACGTGTTCTGAAACCGCTGGTCAAGAACGTACAACGCGTGTTCCAGCTTTGCCTGGTCGCCCTCCACCATACCGTGTTCCGCCCGCTGCACCACATGCAGCATGTAGAAGCTTAAAAGGCTCGGAAAACCCAAAAGGATTATCGTAAACAAAAGCAATTGCCGGCTAAAGCCGAGTTTACCCCGCAAAACAACCACCTTTCATCCCCTGCCTCAGTACCAAAGTTCTTATTCTCTACAGGCCCGGGAAAACCTTTTAGTACGATTTGGTGGTGCATTCCGTAATCTGCCATGTCTGGTGTGAAACGAATCCCACCCCCGTCCGGAGGTGGGATTCGTATATGAAGCCCTTTTATTTTAGTGCGAAGCCCGTGCCGGCGCGCCGACCGCCGCGGTTTTTTCCGCGCGTCGCCCCCGCGCCATCGCGCCCAGGATGATAACCCCCGAAACCAGGAGCGACAGCAGCATTATATAGAAACTGGTTCTGTCAAGGTAATGCGCCGCCGTCCCGCCGAGCGCTAATAGGTTCAAATCTTTCAGATAAACCGGGACCATCAGGACACGGCTCACCATCACGATAAGCATCACCGTAGCCATCACCAGCTTTATGACCCAGTCCTTTACGAAACTGGTGCCGATGGCGCCGAGCTGCACTCCGAAGAGCGAGCCGGAAAGGATCAGGAGCACGATCCGCAGGTCCACAAAGCCCGCCATAGCCCAGGTAAGGCTGCCGGCAAGCCCCATCACGAAGGCGATGATCAATTCGGTTCCGGTCCCGACAAAGCCGGAGGCGCCAAGGATATAAATCATGGCCGGAACACCGATGAAGCCGCCCACCGCAATCGTCGCCGCCAGCAAACCCGTAGCGAACCCGAGCGGCACGGTGATCCAGAAACTTACCCGTGTCTTCGCTGTCCTGAAGCTGATCATAGGCGGTATATTCAGTCTCTGCGCCCAGAGCTTCTCCGTTCGTTTTTCCGGTTGCGCCGGAGCCTCTTCCTCACTCTTGCACCGGAAGGCGTCCCGGAGCACCGACGCCCCGACCAGGCCGAGTACCAGAATAAACACGGCGCTGATATAAAGGTTGGAACCCGCTTCTCCCCAGGTGTGCAGTATCCATTTCTGAACCACGATTCCTACCTGGACTCCGATTATGGCCGAAATCCCCATGATCAACCCGAGCAGTACGTCCACGTGCCCGTATTTATGCCGCTTCAGCGCCCCCACCAGAGCCTTCGGGAACTTGTGGCACATGTTGCTGGCCACCGCCATCGGCCCCGGTACACCCACGCTCATCATCCCCGGCGTCAGAACGAACGCCCCGCCGCTCCCGATGAAGCCGCTCAGGAGACCGGCAAAGAAACCGAGTGTAGGCAAGAAAGCTTTCATCGCCGGCGTTAGTTGTACAAATTGTTTCACCGCATTCGGATCCACGGCATATCCCGCCATACTAATCCACCCCCTCGCTTAATGCTTTTTTCCCTGAATCCCGATTACTTCCCAAAAAGTGCCCGCAAAGTTGCCGTAGATAAGAGAGACACAGATTGCTATCCCCACGATAATGGACGCCTTGATAATGCCGCCTTTCGCGAGATAATCCTGGAGCGTTTCCGCATTAAGGAAGAATAACGCGTAAAGCGCGATTGATAATACCGCATACAGGATAAACTTACCTACCGGTCTATTTTGGCTGGTTGAATCGGCCACCTGCAATCCCTCCTTGTAAGGCATTCCCATAAGTGCGTTTTAACCATCTTATTAAATTGTGCTTAAAATCACTAGTTCCCTGAAAAAAGGGGGCGAAACTTGCCTCGCCGTCTAGAAACTATGCCCAACAGCGCCTTAGGCGCTTCTGTCCACTCGTCATCTATTTGCTCAGTTTGCAGCTGTTCAGCCGGTCACCTACACTTACAGAACGCGGTGGGAAATGAGCAGTGCGTTGTTTATCACCGCGCCCCCCGGAGTACCTGAATAGCTACCTTAGTCTCAATGCCACCTCCCCTATCAGGTAAAGCGCGCCCAACCCCGCAACCGTGCCGATGATTACCCAGAGATCAAACACGGAAAGGTCGAGCCGCACCGCCAGTTTTTGCATCCAAGAACGCCGGTTTTCAACGGCGGCCGTTGCCTTACTCTTTGTCATTACATCGCCCGCTGACAGTTTAACTGCCATTTTTGAAATCATCCCCATCCCTTTTATTTATTTTCCCAAACCTGTTCGCCTACCCGGCAAGTGTCGCCGCCAGTTCTCCGATCAGGTAGAGCGCGCCCAATCCCGCAACCGTACCCGCAATGACCCAGAGATCCAAAACCGAGAGATCAAACCGCACCGCCAACCGCTGCATCCAGGTACGCCGGTTTTTAATCGCAGCCTTGGCCTTACTTTTCACCATCGCTTCGTCCGCCGTGAGTTTTACCGCCATCCGAACCATCCTCCTTTAGATTTTTTAAAAAGAGGGGTATGGCGGCCGACCCTTTGAATCGGCCAGCCATACTACCACGATAAGGGCTTTGTTTTCAAGCAACAGCGACTGCTAGACCGCGTATGTGTTTTCATCGAACCCTTTTTCCGCCGCATCGTTTATCCCGGTTACCAACTGCCTGACCAGTGAGAACGCTATGTAATGTTCAATCAAGAGCATCCACAGACCGTAGAACACGCCGCCCAGAAACAACACCACAAACCCCACAACCACCGCGGTAAGACCCGCATCACTGCCGGGAGCCATTCCCAGTTCCATTTCCACCCTTAGTACGGTCGACCATAAGAAGAAAACGATACAAGCCAGAACCCCCAAGCATATAATCACCTTTAACGAGTTGAAACGCCTTCGGCGGCCTTCCGTTTTGTCTGTTTTCAAGATGCAGGTCGCCTCCATATTGATTTTTGTTTCTCAATTAAATATAAAGTGCAAAAAGCGTGCCAAATTGGAACCGGCCCGGGAAACAAGAGGGGGACGCCTTTTATGACTTGAGGCGTCCCCCTTTTTATCAAGAGTATGGGAGTTTATTTCCCACCGGCGGGTGAAATTATCCCACCCTTATAGTACGGCTTGGGGCTGAATGGCTTTTATAAAAACTAAAGAGGAATCCATTAAAGGAATTCCTCTTCCGAGATGATACGCTTATTATTGCTTACTTTCCGAGGAAAACAGGACACTCGGCCAGCTGCAGCACTTGCTGGCTGACGCCGCCGAGCAGGAGTTCCTTTAAAGGATTGGTCCCTCTCCGCCCCATCACGATTAATTCATAGTTTCCTTCCTTGACCGCCGTCACTATCTCCTGGGCGGGGTTTCCCACTTTAACGACCGGCGTTCCCTCGATGCCGGCCTCTTGCAAGATCGCCAGGGCTTTGTCAAGATCGCCTTTCGCGCGCTTCTTTTCCGCCGCTTCAAGCTCTCCGGCCGAAGCCCAGGGGACGTAGACGATGCTCGGGTCAGCCGGGGGTACGACCTCGATCACCGCCACCTGGGTCAACTGCGAAAGTTTCAGAACATCCACCGCCCGGCGGAGCGAAGCGTAAGCGTTTTCGGAACCGTCTATTGCCCCCAGTATGCGTCTGAACATCAACAAACCTCCTCAGAAAATAGTACTTCTTTCGGTGGACTCGGCGATAAGCAACGCATTGCTGCGTGTTTCAGAAGTCAGATGCATGATGTCGTAAGTCACAATTCTTGAAGGAATTCGCAGTTGCGAATTCCCACTTTAAATCTGACCTCTGATTTCTGGTATCTGACCTCTGAACCCAGTACGCTCCGGTTCGTCTCCGCAGGTCTTCCTTGCACTGCATCACTTCTCGCCGCGTTCCGTTTATGATACTCTTCTGCATCTAAGTAACCAGCTTACGGGTCGCCCCATTTTCAGATTTCGTGGTGTCGCCGCAGGCGACATGTGGGACTCCCTTTACAAACTTCGTATTCCTGAATATATGATTTAGCAAAAAGCTTGCCAAAATAGAAGTCGCTACTTATTTTACCACGATGTTTACCAGTTTGCCCGGAACGGTTATAACCTTTACCATATCTTTATCCCTAAGCATTTCCTGAATACGGGGTTCGCGAAGGGCTTCTTCCCTCATCTCCTCCGACCCGGCTTCCGCCGGCACTATGATTCGGCTGCGCACCTTCCCGTTTATCTGAACCACAACGGTAACCTTGTCCTGAACAAGGTGCGCAGGGGCATACTCCGGCCAGGATTGCCGGTGAACGCTGTCTGTGTTTCCAAGACGTTCCCACAACTCCTCGCAGATGTAAGGAGCAAAAGGTGCAAGAAGGATAGGAAGTGTTTGACACGCTTCCCGCAAGGCCCCGGCATCCCGGTCGCTCGCGGGAACGCAATCATAAAAACGATAAATCCCGTTGACCAGTTC
This sequence comes from Bacillota bacterium, assembly GCA_040755295.1. Classification (NCBI taxonomy): domain Bacteria; kingdom Bacillati; phylum Bacillota; species Bacillota bacterium. Next base: position 8,389 of record JBFMBK010000015.1, read on the forward strand.
CATAATGGCGCTGACGGCGGTGTTTAAGCTAAACCGCTCAATGTCCTCGGTGACCCTCTTAATCGTGATGTGGGTAAGCCGCCGGAGTTCCCGGTTGACCCCGATGAGCTTATCCTTTGGAGCGACCGCCCCTTTTATCTCCGGCAACACAGAATCGACCAACCGCCAGACGCGGTTTAAAAACCGGGCGCAGCCCTCCACTCCCTGGTCACTCCACTCAAGGTCGCGTTCCGGCGGCGCGGCGAACAGAATGAAAAGTCGGGTTGTATCCACCCCGTATTTTGTCATAATATCCTCGGGGCTAACGATGTTTCCTTTGGATTTGGACATCTTGGCCCCGTCTTTGAGGACCATCCCCTGGGTCAAAAGGTTGGTGAAAGGCTCCGTGCAGTCAACCAGGCCGGCGTCATTAAAAAACTTTGTAAAGAAGCGGGAATAGAGCAGGTGGAGAATGGCGTGTTCGACGCCACCGATGTATTGGTCCACCGGGAGCCAGCGGTTAACCTTGTCTTTGTCCCACGGCGCGCTTTCCTCCCGGGCGCTCGCGTAACGAAAATAATACCACGACGAACAAATGAACGTGTCCATGGTATCGGTCTCCCGCTCGGCGGGAGCACCGCAACGCGGACAGGAGGTATTAACGAATTCCGGGCAGCTTTTTAAGGGTGACTCGCCGGTGGGCTTAAAAGCCACTTCATACGGCAACAGCACCGGCAGGTTTTCCTCCGGAACCGGCACGGCGCCGCACCGCCCGCAGTAAACCACCGGGATGGGCGCCCCCCAGTAACGCTGCCGGGATATCAACCAGTCCCTCAGACGGTAGTTCAACCGCCCCTTCCCCAAACCCTTTTCCTCCAGGTAGGCGGTGATTTCTCTGATCGCCGCACGGTTGCCCATCCCTACAAAGTGACCGGAATTGACAAGGATACCCTCGTCAACGTACGCCTCCGTCATCGTCTCCGGGGAAAGCTCCCTGTCCCCGGGCTGAATGACCACCCTTACCGGAAGCCCGTACTTCTTAACGAATTCAAAGTCCCTCTGGTCATGCGCCGGTACGCCCATTACGGCCCCGGTGCCGTATTCCATAAGAACGTAATTGGCGATGAATACCGGAACCCTTTCCCGGGTCAACGGATTCTCGCAATAAGCGCCGATAAAAAGGCCGTTTTTCTCGCCTTCGCCGGCTGTACGCATCAGCTCGCTCAGGTTTTTCGCCTGGGTTACGAACCCCTCAACCGCAGTCTTTTTATCCGGCGTCGTCAGTTTTTCGACCAGGGGGTGCTCCGGTGCAAGGGCCATGTAAGTAACTCCGTAAAGCGTGTCCGGACGGGTCGTGTAAACGATTATATTTTCTCCCGTTCCCGGGACCGGGAAAGAGGCTTCCGCACCTTGGCTTCTGCCGATCCAGTTTTCCTGCATCACCTTGACCTTATCAGGCCATCCTGGCAGTTTTTCGAGGTCATCGAGCAGGCGCTCGGCGTATGCGGTAATCCTTAAGAACCACTGCGCCAGTTCGCGCCGCTCCACCGGCGTCTTGCAGCGCTCGCAGCCACCGCCCACCACCTGTTCGTTGGCCAGCACCGTCGCGCACGAAGGGCACCAGTTTACCGGCGCTTTTTTCTTATAGGCCAATCCCCGGTGAAGGAATTGAAGGAACAGCCACTGCGTCCAGCGGTAGTAATCCGGGTGGCAGGTGGCAAATTCCCGTCGCCAGTCATAGCTGACCCCGAGTTTTTTAAGCTGCTGCCGCATGGTTGCGATATTGTCCCATGTCCAGTCACGCGGGTGAACACCGTGCTTTATAGCCGCGTTCTCCGCCGGCAGCCCGAAGGCGTCCCATCCCATCGGATGCAGCACATCGTTGCCCTGCATTGTTTTAAACCTGGCCACAACGTCACCGATGGCGTAGTTCCGGACGTGCCCCATGTGCAGCTTCCCCGAAGGGTACGGGAACATTTCCAGACAGTAATATTTCGGCCTGTCGCTGAAATCTTCTATGTTGTACAATCCTGTTCTATCCCAGCGCTCACGCCATTTCTTCTCTACGGTGCGAAAAGGATACCTTTCTTCCACCAGTCTCCTCCCTCTAAAATAAGCGTTCTTCCGTAGGGCGCGGCGATGAGTTCCTAGTCGCGTTTCTTTATGTTATACTACTGCAGCTAAGCAACACGCTTACGGGTCTACATTTTCATCCTTCGTGGCGCCGCGCTGAATGCGTCATAAGGGACTCCTAAAAAAGACGTCAGACGCAGGAGGTCGGATGTCGGAGCCATCAGGAATCCGCCGCACGAATCCCACTTTCTTTCAACTCGTGACTTCTGACTTCCGGCTTCTGACTTCTGACTTGAAAAATAAGAGCCTCTCTGAGACAAGAGGCTTTGGGCAAAACCTTTGGTGGAGCTGGCGGGAATTGAACCCGCGACCTTTTCCATGCCAAGGAAACGCGCTCCCACTGCGCTACAGCCCCACGCAAAACAATTATAAGTGACAAACCCCTCTCAGGTCAAGCCGTTGACTACCGGTCTCAACACCGGCGCATCGTGCCACAGACGTTCGAGACCGTAGAACTCGCGCTCCTCCTCTAGAAAGATGTGTACCACAATATCCCCGTAATCCAACAACACCCAGTGGCCGTCGCGGAACCCTTCCCGGCGAAGAACCGGTACGTTCTGCTCCGTAAGCTTTTCCTGGATGTGCTCGGCAATTGCCTTGACCTGAACCGTCGACCTGCCGCTCAACAAGACAAAATAATCTGAGATTGGTGTTAGGTTCCCAACATGTAAAATAAGGACATCGAACGCTTTCTTTTCCCCTGCGGCCCGGACGATCAGGTCAAGCAAACCCTGGGGACCTACGTCCAACATCATTCCCCCTCTGAAAACCACTATCCAAAATAAGCTTACCGCCTGACGTCGTTCTGCCGCTCCCGGGCCTCGTTAACAACAATAACCCGGCCGCCGAACTCCGTGCCGTTGAGAGCGTTGATCATTGCGTCCGCGTCCTCATCGCGCACTTCGACAAAGCCGAAACCACGGGAACGCCCGGTTTGCCGGTCGGAAATAATCCGGCTGGATAGCACCTCGCCGTAAGACGCAAAGGCCTCTTGGAGATCCTCGGCCTTGGTCGACCACGGAAGGTTGCCCACGTAAAGGGTCCGCGCCACTTAATTCACCTCTTTCCCTTTTGAAAATTATTATTAGCAGCGGGAAACACCCCGATGCACCTCTGGGATGTCCGGACTCACCGGCCATCCCTAAAAGGTCGCCTTATTGCACATATGGATTGGGGGTGGTTGGGGGAATAATCGCAACCAGTATTCGTCAGAATGCGCTTTCCCGTTTCCATTACCCGATGCTCGTAATTCAAATTCATGCTTTTACCGTTCGGTATAACCCGTGTCGTATGATATAATCCTCCACCGTCTCGGGAAGGAGGTACTTAACCGGCTTCCCAAAATACACCCGCTCCCGGATTTCCGTTGATGAAACGGCAACCGCGGGGACTTCGACCAGATGAACCCTGCACCGGATTGACTCCGGTAACCGCGCCAGGCGCTCCTGAACCTCTCGGGTGCACCCCGGCCGGATGGCGGATGTTAACCTGCAGAGCCCCAGCAATTCTTCAAACCTGTGCCATGAAGCTATCTCGGCCACCGCATCCGTTCCGGTTAAAAAATAGATCTCCGCTCCAGGATAAAGGCGGCCGTATTCCTTAACCGTGTCCACCGTAAAGGAAGGACCAGGACGGTCGACCTCGATGTCGGACACCTCAAAAAACGGGTTGGAGGCCACCGCCTGACGGACCATCGCCATCCGGTGAACCGCCGGCGAAACCTGATGGCCTGCTTTGTGGGGTGGACGTCCTGCCGGAACAAAGACAACCTTCGCGAGTTCCAACTCGTGCCGGACCGCTTCTGCAGCCGCCAGGTGACCATAATGAATAGGGTCAAACGTACCGCCCATCAAACCTAGTCGCATTTTTTGGTACCTATTTTATTTGGTCTAAATTATAACCGCTTTGTCAAAAACAATCAACAAAAACCCGGTTTTTTACCGAAAATTAGAACTTTTTCAACCTACGCTTTTCTTTCCCGGACGCCGGAATTCCCATATTGCATCGCCGGACGCCTGTCAGGTAAAGCATGCTCCTATCATTATACGGCGGGTTCTATCGTAATGGTTACTCCTCTGAAAATAGTGCTTCCTTCGGTGGGCACTGTGATAAGCAACACATTGCTGTGTCCGCCGGGGGAGTCGAATCCTCACGTACGCACCTAGTACGCTCCGGTTTGTCTCCGCCCGCCTTCCTTGCACTGCATCACTTCTCGCCGCGTTCCGCCTTTGTTACGTTTACTGCTTCTAAGTAACCAGATTAAGGGTCTTCATTTTCATTATTCCGTTGGTGCAGGCTAAAGTCCCGCATGTGGGAACTGAGGACTTAATTTATGATTCGTGCTTCCCGACTCGTGACTCGTGAATTTCTATTAGTTCTCCTCCGTGTGCTCTGTGTCTCTGTGGTTAATCCTACCCACCAGCTTCCAGCGCTTCCTTTAATTTTGCGTAAGTCCGGTCAAGGCTCTCGGAAACCACCTTGACGTCGCCGATCACCGGCATAAAGCTTGTATCCCCGTCCCACCTGGGCACGATATGAATATGGAAATGCCCGGGGTAACCCGCCCCGGCAACACGCCCGAGATTAATGCCGATGTTGAAGCCGTGCGGTCCCATCACCCGCCGCATCAGGTCGACCATCTCCTGAGTAAGCTGGAAGAGGGCGAGTGACTCTTCCGGCGTAAGCTCGGTGATGTCCGAAGCGTGCCGGTTCGGCGATACCATAAGGTGCCCGCTGTTGTAAGGGAAGATGTTAAGCAGCACAAAACACAGCTCCCGCCGTACCAGCAGATGATTTTCCGCGTCCCGGTCGTCCTTAAGTTTATCGCAAAAAATGCATTCCCCTTCGCGCTTGTCCTTTGTTATGTAAACCGCCCGCCAGGGCGCCCATAGTGTTTCCATCACCATCCCCCATCTAACAAATATTAGTGAACCCTGTAGGGCGTGGCGATAAGCGGCGCATAGCTGCGTCAAATGATCGAGCCGAATCCTCACGTACAATCCGGTACGCTCCGGTTCGCCCCGACCATCTTCCTTGCTCTGCTTGCTTCTCGCCACGTTCCGCATTTGTAGCATTTTGCGCTTTGATGTTTTACAAATACGCGTGCTCTGGACATTGACGGCAACCTGAAGTGTATATGGTTTTTTACTGAACATTCGCAACAAGATTATTTCGGTGAATCACTTCGTCGTAAGGCTGCGCCCCAATAAGCTGAGCGATGCGCGAGGTCTTGGCTCCCTTAATCCGGTCGACCTCCGAGGCTGAATAGTTGACCAGCCCTCTTGCGATCTCCCGCCCCTGTGGATCGACGACGCTCACGGGGTGCCCGGCTTCAAAATCACCTTCAACCCTTACAACACCCGACGGGAGAAGGCTTTTCCCCCCTTCCGTCAGCGCCCTGGCTGCGCCGTCATCGACGTAAATACGACCCTGGACGGTTGCGCCGAACAGTATCCAGCGTTTCCGTCCCTCCATCCGTTCGGCCGGCCGGAACACCGTACCGACGTTTTCGCCCGCAAGCACCCGTCGGATGATGTCATCCGCGGCCGCCGCCGCGACAACCATCACCGCCCCGCTTCGGCCGACCATCTGCGCCGCCTGAAACTTGGTCGCCATTCCGCCGGTACCTACCGCGGAACCGCACCCACCGGCAAGCTTTTCAATTTCCGCGGTAATCCCCGCGACCTCGGGAATCAACCGGGCATCGGGGTCCTTGCGGGGATCGCCCGTATAAAGCCCGTCCACATCCGACAGTATCAGGAGCATCTCGGCTTCTACAAGGTCCCCGACAAGCGCCGAGAGGGTATCGTTATCGCCGAACCGGATTTCGTCAACGGCCACGGTATCATTTTCGTTGATAATAGGGAAGACCCGGAGCTTTAGAAGAGTAAGGAGCGTGTTGCGGGCGTTCAGGAACCGTCGCCGGTCGGAAAAATCGTCCCGTGTAAGCAGCACCTGGCCCACCGTAATCCTGTGTTCCGCAAAAAGCTTCTCATATCTCTGAAGCAAGAGACCCTGTCCGACCGCGGCGCAGGCCTGTTTCTCGGGGATCGTCCTGGGACGCGATTTAAATCCGAGACGTCCCATTCCGGCACCGACCGCGCCTGAGGTAACCAGCAGGACCTCCCGTCCCTCGTTGTGCGCGACGGCCAGTTCTCGGACAAGCTTAGCGATCTGCCCGAGGTTCAGCTTCCCCGTTTTATTGGTCAGGGAACTTGTGCCGACTTTGACCACAATCCGTTTAAAACGGCTGAAATCCCTAGGTTTGCCCAAGGATTACGCTCCTCCTTCGAAAATAGACCAACCGCCAATCCAGCACTCAGGCTCTGAGTGCTGGACAAGAACCCATGTATCAAGAATAAAATTATATGATAACACTTAACTCGCTGGTTCCACGTAAATTTTCATTCGACGTGGTGCCGCCTAAGGCGGCATGGACGACTCCCTTTCAAACCTGCAGGTTTACGCTGACGCCGTTACGGGCTGCGCCGTCCGAGCGTGTTTCTTAAAGCCCGTTCACAAAAACGAGACGGCCTCCGCGCCTATGTTTTTTCATCCGGCCAGTACTCGAAATGGTCCTGGCCGATGCGTACCGTCTCCCCCGGTTTTATCCCGGCCGAACGAAGGTTTTCTTCCAGCCCGGTCTGGGAAAAGTACCGTTTTAGCCGGCGGACGGCCTCGGGGTTGTCGAGGTCGGTCATTGCTACCCGACGCTCGATTTCTCTGCTTTCCACCACAAAGACCTCATCTTCCCGGCGCACGCGCAAAGGTTCTTCTACGACTACGGCCCGCGTGAGCTCCACGGGCTCCGGCGCGGGTAACTCCCGCAGATGCGCCGCCACCCGGGACATCAGCCGGTCGAGCCCCTCCCCGGTAACGGCGGAAACCGGATATATCTCCCGGTTACGCAGAGCGGCCCGCAGCCGGTCCAAGTTGGCGCGGCCTTCCGGCAGGTCCATCTTGTTCGCCGCCACCACCTGCGGCCTCAAGGACAGTTCCGGACTATATAGCTCAATTTCGCGGTTGATCGCCGCAACGTTTTCCACCGGGTCCCTGCCGTCGGTACCCGCGGCATCAACCACGTGCACCAGCAGCCGGGTTCGTTCGATATGCCGGAGAAACTGGTGCCCGAGTCCGGCGCCGGAATGCGCGCCCTCGATCAGGCCCGGAAGATCCGCCAGCACAAAGCTCTCCCCCTCGGCCGGTCTAACCACACCGAGATAGGGCTCCATGGTCGTAAACGGATAGTCCGCGATTTTCGGCCGCGCGGCCGATACACGCGACAAGATGGTGGACTTCCCAGCGTTCGGAAAGCCGATCAAGCCTACATCCGCAAGCAGCTTCAGCTCGAGTTCAAGCAGGCGTTCCTCGCCCGGTTCCCCCTTTTCCGCAAAACGGGGCGCCTTCTCCGTAGGGGTGGCAAAGCGGGCGTTTCCACGGCCTCCCCGCCCGCCGCGGGCAACAACGGCTTCCTGCCCGCCGCCTGTAAGGTCGACCAGCAACTCACCTGACGACGCATCGCGGACCACGGTACCGACCGGTACGCGCAGGACGAGGTCGGCGCCGTTTTTCCCGTGCATCTGTTTCCCTTCGCCGTGCCCGCCCCGCTCGGCTCTAAGGTGCCGCTTGGAACGGAAATCTACCAGCGTTCTCAACTCCGCGGCGGCCTGGAGGATAACGTGCCCGCCGCGCCCGCCGTCGCCGCCCGACGGACCGCCGTACGGAACATACTTTTCCCGGCGAAAAGCCACACAGCCGTTTCCACCGTCGCCCGCCTTTACGGAAATTTTCAAATAATCATAAAACATATTCTATCGTTCACCCGGTTGCAACACGACCGTTACCGCGTTTTCCCCGCCAAGTTCGAAGGAAGAGCCGGAATCGGCGGCAGCGTCGCCAACCGTCTCTATTATTTCCCGCCAGTCCCAGGGTCCGGCATAGGTCAAGGCGTAGCCCCCCGGAACGTTACGGCCGGTTATCTTTAACGGCCACTCCCGCCCCGTGCCCGAGACCCGGGAAATCATTGCCGCGTGCAGTTTACGCAAAACGGCCGCATTCGGAACTCCACTCTCCACTAAAGCCTTTTCCAACTCGCAGGAGACTTTGAGCCCCGCGGGAACCGCGTCCATCTGCAAAAGAAGAAGCGCCCAGGAGACCTCCGTCAGGCCCATCTTGGCCACCCGTCCCCGCGTCTCGAACTCTCCCGCCGCCCGCCGGACAGCATCTTTAATCTTATCCGTCCGTCCCAGGTCCACCAGACCGGATACGATCTGAAGATGGTTTAAAAAATCATGGTACTGTCCCCGTAACAACCTCAATGCCTCTTCCAGGTCCATTTCTTCCCCCGTGTTTTTAACCTTATAATTCCGCCGTCTGATTCCAACTCGACTGCGGCTCTCTTTAAATATCCGGAACTTCCTCTAATTGTACCATAAACCCAGCCCGGATGCGGATTCGACGGTGCGCGCCACGCAAAACCACGTACAGCCGCTATTGAAGCTCTTATGCCCGGCGCGACAGGAAATGCGGCATCAGCCGCCAGCCGTCGAAAATCTCCCCCCCGGAATTCCTGGCTGTTTCCTCCGTGAAGACTGTCCCCTCGACGGCCCCCGGCGCCGCGCTGTCGCCCGCGATAACGAAAGGAACCGGTTCCGCGGTATGGGTTCGCAGCGCCAAGGGCGTTGGATGGTCGGGTAAGACCATAAGCCGCCAGTCGGGGGAGACGTCCTTCAACCCGCTCAGGATCTCACCCAATACCTTGGCGTCTACGTCTTCAATAGCCCGGACCTTCGCCTCGATGTCCCCTTGGTGTCCGGCCTCATCGGCGGCCTCGACGTGCACGAAAACAAAGTCCCGGCCTCCCGCCAGCTCTTCGAGCGCCACCCGGGCCTTACCCCTGTAATTCGTGTGGATGTTGCCCGTCGCCCCCGGGACCACCGGAACCCGCATCCCTGCAAGCGCGCCGATCCCACGGATCAGGTCCACCGCCGCGATAACGCTCCCCTTAATCCCGAAAAGATCTTCGAACGCCGTAAGCTGCGGCCTTCGGCCCTGACCCCAGAACCAGACGGCGTTTGCCGGCCGCTTGCCGCCGTCGATAAGCCGGAGGTTTACGCGCTCGTCCGTAAGGAAGGCCGCGCTGGTCTCGATAAGACCGCGCAGCACCTCGCTTCCCTTGCCCTGGGGCAGGTAATCCTCCACCGTCCTGTCCGTGATGTCGTGCGGCGGGGTGAGAACCGTGTCCGCAGGACCTCCCCGCCATACCATAAGGTGGCGGTAGCTTATCCCGGGGTAAAACGAGATTTCCCCGCTCCCCAGACGCATCTGCACCGCGGCGATCAATTCCCGCGCATCATCGGAGGATATTTCGTCGGCGCTGTAATCAAGCATCACCCGCGACCCAAGTGCCCCTCCCGGTGAAAGCGTTACCAGGTTGCACCTGAAGGCCACGTCTTCGAGCCCGAGTTCAACGCCCATGCTCGCCGCTTCGAAGGGTGCCCGGCCGGTGTAACACTCACGGGGGTCATAACCCAGAACCGACAGGTTGGCCACGTCGCTTCCCGGAGGCAGTCCTTCCGGAACCGTCCGCGCCATACCCAACCCGCCGCGCGACGCAAGGAGATCCATATTCGGTGTAAGAGCGTAGGCGAGAGGGGTTTTACCTCTCAGTTCGGCACATGGATAATCGGCCATCCCATCGATCAGTACGACGACGTATTTCACATTAACCCCCGGAAATTGTTTATGTAACTATTCAGCCGTGACCTAATGCTTACGGAACGCAGCGAAAAGTAATGCAGTGCAAGGAAGACCGGTGGAGACGAACTGGAGCCCAGCACTCAGCATTTAAGTAGGCTCATCTGCACCTTTACAGGTGTAACTGAGTGCTGGGTGAGGATTCGGCTTCTCCGGCTGACGCAGCAATGCGTTGCTTATCGCTGCGCCCCACGGAAGTACCTGAACAGTTACTTGTTTTGCCTATTATAACAAAAAGGCCTCGACTTCCCAATACGATAGCCGGAATTCAGGAGTGGGGAGTGAGTTAGAGTCAGTAGATAGCATACGGCTTAATTCTATATTCTGAATTCTATACTGCTTTAAAAATAAAAACGGGGACCCGTTTATACGGATCCCCGCATTCTAATACGGAACCTTAATCAGTAATTTCCGGCAAAACGCTTACGAGCTTCTTCTCCTGGCCGCGGGAGTGGAACCGGACGTACCCGTTTGCGAGAGCAAAAAGTGTGTCATCGCCGCCCCGGCCGACATTCTTTCCGGGGTGGATGCGGGTTCCCCGCTGCCGGACGATGATGGCGCCGGCATTAACCAACTTCCCGTCCGAGCTCTTAATTCCCAAGCGCTTCGCGGCGGAATCGCGCCCGTTGCGCGAGCTTCCCATACCTTTTTTATGCGCCATGAATATACACCTCCTGACTAAAAAAGTTCAACGTTCAAGGTTCAAAGACCCGCAATCCGTAAATTTCCGTTTTCCTCTGCTGATCCCGGAATCGCGACTCGGGACTTAGGACCATTAATACGCTATCTTTTCCACCAGCAGCTCACTGAAAGGCTGGCGGTGACCCTGCTTGCGCCGGTAGTTTTTCTTCGACTTGTATTTAAATACCGTAACCTTCTTGCCCCTGCCGTGCCGGAGCACCTTCAGGCTGACCTTCACGCCCTCCAACTCGGGCGTCCCGATCTTTACCTCATCTTCCTTCGCCAGCATAAGCGCCTTGGTTTCGAACGTCTCGCCAACCGGAACGTCCATCATTTCAACCCTGAGCTTCTGACCCTCTTCAACCCGGTACTGCTTTCCACCTGTTTGAATAATCGCAAACAAAGTTTTTCTCCTCCTTTATCTGGGGACACGCCGGGAAAAGGTGCGGTGTGACTATTCAGGCATCCCGTTCCATTAATGTAATATAGGTCTGAATAGTTACTGTGCGGACCGGCTTATACCTTTCCCGCGCGGTAAAATGGAGCCAAAGTTTATTTTAACACAATAACCCTCAGTGTCAACAGACTATTATGTTTATCACTTTAGAGCAAGCATTTCACGTTCCTTCAAAGCCCTCGAGCCGCAGCAAGGTCTCCTTCCAGGAGAGTCCCGAGCTGAACCCGCCGATGGAACGACTTCCAAGGACCCGGTGGCAGGGTATGATTATCGGTGTGCGGTTTCTCCCGAGCGCCTGTCCCACCGCCCGGGCTCCACCCGGACGGCCTATGCCGCCGGCGACCTGGCCGTATGTGGAAACCGAACCGAAAGGCAGTCCCCTTATAAAACTTAACACCTGCGCCTGGAAAGGGGTGTAACCTTTAAGGTCCACCGGTATACCGGAAAAATCAACCGGCCTGCCGCAGAAATAAGCCCTCAGGTTTGCGTCCAGAACCGCGTGCCACCCTGGCAGACAGCCGGAGTTTCTTTCCACACTCAGGCGCGGTGCGCGGATCTCGCCGGGAAAAAGCAGCTGTTCCAACCCCCGCATATTCCAAACGGCGGTAAAAAACCCTTTACCCGGAACCTCTATGGTTTCAATTGTCATTGGGCTTTTTTCTCGGACTTCTCGCCGCTTTTTGCTTATCGGGACGCAGCTTTGCCGCCGCTTCTTTCAAATACGCCGCCACCTTGCCGTGTACGGACTTCTTCGGGAATGAGCCGTCCCGCCTGCGTTTACCGGCGGGCATCCCCGTTAAAATCTCTATCCCCTCATCCACGTCCCTTACCAGATATATATGGAAGCGACCTTCACTGACCGCTTCGACCACGTCCTCGCGAAGCATCAGGTTCTTCTTGTTCGTCTCGGGTACCAGTACCCCCTGAGTGCCGGTCAGCCCCTTTGCCTTGCAGATGTCGAAATAGCCTTCGATCTTCTCGTTGACCCCGCCGATGGCCTGGACCGTGCCTTTCTGGTTGACCGATCCCGTAACCGCGAGGTCCTGGCGGATGGGGACCCCTGAAAGAGCGGAAAGGAGCGCGTACAGTTCCGTACTGGAAGCGCTGTCCCCTTCGATCCCTTCGTAACTCTGTTCAAGCACCAGCCGGGCGGAAAGCGTCAAAGGCGCCTCGTTCGCATATTGTTCGACCAGATAACCGTTGAGTATCAGCACTCCTTTGGTATGGATCCTGCCTCCGAGCTTAGCCTCCCGTTCAATGTCGACAACCCCTTCTCTTCCGGCGGCGACGGTCGCCGTTATCCGTTGCGGCTTTCCAAAGCTTATCTCGCCGAGGCTCAACACCGCAAGGCCGTTTACCTGCCCTACCACCGCTCCGTCGGTGTCAATCGCTATCGTTCCCCGGACAATCATCTCCTGGAGATGGTCCTGGATCATGTTCGACCGGTAGAAGCGTTCCTCGATCGCCATGCGCACGTGCGCCTCATTCGCGTAAGCCGCGTTGTCCTTCTTGGCGTAGTGGCAAGCCTCTCTTACCACGTCCGCCAGTTCCGAAAAGCGCGTTGCCAGTTTGGTCTGGTCTTCCGCAAGCCGCGAACCGTGCTCAATCAGTTTCACCACCGCTGACGAATCGAGGTGCAGGAGATTCTCTTTTTCGCAGAGCATGCCGAAAAAGGCCGTATACTTCTGTACATTTTCGGACGTGCGGTCCATCCGGGTTTCGAATTCCGCTTTCACCTTAAACAATTCTTGAAAATCGGGGTCGTAGTGGTAAAGAAGATAGTACAGCATCGGGTCCCCGAGGAGTATAACCTTGAGGTCAAGCGGGATCGGCTCGGGCTTAATGGACTTCGTGGAGAAGAAGCCGAAACGCTCACTGGCGTCTTCAATGATCACCTGGCGCTCCCTTAGCGACCGCTTCATAACCTCCCAGGAAAAAGGGTTGCGCAGAAGTTCTTCAACCGGGGTTACCAGGTAGCCTCCGTTGGCCTTATGGAGCAAACCCGACCGTATCATGGTAAAGTCTGTAATCAGCGCCCCGAATACCGCCTCTTTCTCGATCCGCCCGATAAGGTTGTTGTAAGTAGGGTTGTATTCCATCACCACCGGGGCGCCCATGGTCTCGCTGTTGTCGACGATTACGTTTACGTCGTACCGGCGAAAAGGGTCCTCCTTCGCCCAGGGTGGGGTCTTTGACTCCGTTTCCTGGGTGCCCCGGAAGGTATTCAGGTTATCAAGTATATCCGCCTGAAGACTGTCAAGATGCGCCGAAACCTCCGGTTCTCCGGCGTACTTTTCCTGGAGTTCTTTTACCATGAGGCTGAGGACAAAACCCGCAACCTGCCGGTCGAGGTCCCGCATCGCCTCGTGGGCGTTCCGCTCTATGGTCTGTACTTCCCTGAAGGTGGCGGCCACACCCTCCTCAAGAACCTGCCGGCGTCCGATGATCTCCTGCTGCTTTTCGGACGGCAAAGCCGCAAACTCTTTCTCCTTAACAGGTTCCCCGTCAATTAACGGAATAATAAAAAGACCCGTGGGAGTAGGCTGAATCACAAATCCCGCATCGGTTGCACGCTGGTTCAACTCGGCGAAGAGCCGGCTTCGCTGCGCGGCGAAAGCCTCCCCGGTCTCCTCCCGCTTCTTGGCGTACTCCTCGCTCTCAAAGGCCCGGGGGATCTCCCGGCGCGCCGCTGAAATAAGATCCTTTATGTTGCGGGCGAACTCCGCCCCTTTCCCCGCAGGGAGCTTGAGTGCCCGGGGGCTGTATGGCTCCTTAAAATTGGAGACGTAGCACCAATCCGGAGGGGTTGGTTTAATCTTCGCCAGGTTTTCTAAAAAACTCTGCACCGCGGTGTTTTTACCGGTACCCGGCAGACCAGCGACAAAGATATTAAAGCCGCGGTTGTCGATATCCAGCCCGAACTCAAGCGCGCGGACAGCCCGCTCCTGGCCGATGATGGTGTCGAGCGGATCGATTTCGTCCGTGCGCATGGAGCCGAACTCTTCGTTAGTACTAACCGCTCTGACTTCTTCCGCCGTAGCACGCTTTATCAACAGCATCTACTCCTTTCGTGACAGAACATCGCACAGCCTTTGGGAAGTCGCCGTCTTCATTTATCTGCGATTATATTTCATTAACCGCTGAAACGGCAAGAAAACTTACGCCAAACTCCCGGCGGATTAAAGTATGCGCGAGCCGACCGTTCTTTTAAAATGGTTTTGCGCATCCATTTTTGCACACCCTAACTGAAGGGATTAGGTGAACCCCCGCGAATTCTTCCAGGTAGTGGTCTGAGACTTTTTCGGCAGTCGGACCGGAAAGGAGGCTCCCGGAGCTTGACAACTCGTAAAAAGCTGACCTCCATGACCACTAGTTCGGGGTGAGCGGCCAAGATCGGGCCCGGGACGCTGGCCCGCATACTTGATAAACTGCCGGTCGTCAACGACGAACGCCTTCTCACGAGCATTAAAACCGCGGATGACGCCGGGGTTTATCTTCTTAACGGTGACCTTGCCCTTATTCAAACGGTGGATTTCTTCACCCCCGTGGTGGACGATCCATACCTTTTCGGTCAAATCGCCGCCGCCAATGCCTTGAGTGATGTTTACGCGATGGGCGGAAAGCCGCTGACCGCGCTTAACATCATCTGCTACCCCACGGCCTGCGGCGACCTGGAAACGATGGAAAACATCCTCCTGGGCGGCGCCGCCAAGGTTAAGGAGGCGGGCGCCTTACTTGTAGGCGGCCACAGCATCGAGGACAATGAACCCAAGTACGGCCTGTCCGTTACCGGCGTGGTTCGTCCCGAAAGGCTTGTTACCAACCGCGGCGCCGCCGAGGGCGACCTTCTGGTTTTAACCAAAAAACTTGGCTTCGGGATCGTAAGCACCGCCATTAAGGCCGATTTGGCCCCGCCGCCGGTTATCGACGAAGCCTGTCGGGAAATGGCCGCCTTGAACCGCGCCGCCTCTGAAGCCATGCAGGAAGTAGGAGTAAACGCCTGCACCGATATCACCGGTTTCGGACTTCTGGGACACGCCCTGGAAATGGCCCGCGCCAGCGGTGTACACCTGACCATTGAAACCGGCAAGCTGCCGCTTCTTTCGCAGGTCAAGGATTTGGCGTCATCCGGTCTTATCCCGGCCGGGGCTTACGCCAACCGTGATTTCGTAGCTCCCCGCGTTCAATTCGCACCGGGGGTCCCCGGCGTCCTGCGGGATTTACTTCACGACCCGCAGACCTCCGGCGGCCTGCTTATCGCCGTAGCGCACGACCGGATCGAACAACTGCTCACAGCCCTCGAAAAACGTCCGGTACCCTCCGCCGCAGTTATCGGCGCCGCAACCCCGGGCAGAGCGGGCACAATCACGGTGGTTTATTAAGAAAGAATTCAGTAGTTAGTAGTCAGTATTTAGAATAACAAAACCAAAGATTATAAAGGTAGTGTTCAAAACAGGAATTTGGTAAATGTTCAGTACACCACGCACCCATCCAGGTTGTATTAAAAATTGCCCGGCACCCAACCCACTTGGCATAGATTCCGCAAAAAACGCTTTCCTTCGCAGGAACTATTCCTATTTCCAGTTGGGTTGAGTGCCGGGCCGGACCCACGTTTTTTTCGTAATAATGCTCTAAAGCTTGAACCGATCCACCAGCTGCTGGGCGTTCTCCGCCAGTTTCGCCAGCGCCTCGGCTGAAGACGAAACCTCTTGCGTCACGGCGCTTTGCTGCTCAACGGACGCCGCCACGCTCGTCACCGCGCTGCCGATCTCCTTCGCCGCCTTATCGATATTCCGTATCTGGTCGGTCACCTCGCGCACGCTATCGATAATCGCCCGGAAGGAGGCACCCGCTTTCCCGACCACACTGCTGCCCGCTTCCACCAGTTCCAGGCTCTCACCCATCGCCCCGACGGCCTGTTGGGTTTGCGACTGCATCGCCATAATCAGCGTGCGAATATCATCGGCCGCCTTTCCGGACTGCTCGGCCAGTTTGCGGACCTCTTCCGCAACCACCGCAAACCCCCGGCCGTGCTCCCCGGCGCGGGCCGCTTCGATGGCGGCGTTCAGTGCGAGAAGGTTGGTCTGATCGGCGATCTGGGTAATCAGTTCCGTAATCTTGGTGATTTCTCCCGCCCTTTTGCTCAGTTCCTCCACAACCGCGCCCACGTTCTGCGCCGCTGATTTAATCTCATGCATCTGACGGTCGACTTCCACCAGATCGCTGCTGCCCTCGCCTGCTTTTGCCGCCGCGCCCTCGGCCATGCCGGCGACCATATGAATGTCCTGGTTGATGTTTTCCACCGTGGAAGCGATTTCGTTGACCGTTCCCGCGGTCTCCGACGCCCCGACGGCCGCCTGTTCCATGCTGGCCGTGAGCTCTTCCGCGGAAGAGGCCAGTACATGCGCATTGTTTTTAATGCTGTGGATTACGTCCTTCATGACATCGGCCAAATCGTTAAGGGCCACCGCCACCAGCATGAACTCGTCCCGCCGCGGGACGATCGCTTCCTTAGAAGACAGGTTGCCCAAACCTAATTCGTACAGTTTTTCCTTCAGAATGGTGACCGGGCGCATCATTTTGTAGGCAGGCGCAAACGTAAGAATCCCGCATATCGCCATAGCGACTAAAAAGACAAGGAGAAAAACCTCGTTGGATTCCACCATCCGCGACAGGACAGCCGCAACCGTCAAAATAACTAAAGCGGGGAGAGCGACAAAAAAAGCGAACCGCGCGTAATTCGTCTGATACCACTTCAGTCTGACTATATTAGCGTAGGCCTCACATTTAAGGCAGTCGGCGAGTTTTTCGGCCATGTTTCTCGCTTCTTTTCCGGTGCAAAGCGTCCCGTTAACCCGCCAGCAACGGCGCCCCAGGTTTTGAACGTAAGCGGGGCATTGTCTCATTCGGTCGACGGAACAGTTCTTAAAGTCCCAGCAATTGGGTTTGCCCATTTTGTCCTAACCTCCTCGCAAAAACTAAGCAGGCCCTGTCATATATTCGGCACAAAGTTACCCTTTATTAACACGGTTTCACAAATTTTTTTATCACCTATTACCCACAGACCTACCAGTCCGGATTATTTAATTGGCGTTTAAAATAAAGGTTCATTGGGCAGTTTTCCGCTTTACATGGGTCTTACATTTTTTAAAACATAAAAAAGAATATGTAAACGGATAAAATTTTTTGTAATAATGTTGACTTTAACTGCCATGCCTGGTAACATTTATTTGTATTTATTTAGAGGTATTCTGACAAATCATTTCAAAGGGAGGGAAAGCGGAGTGAAATCAACGGGCATTGTACGCAAGGTGGACGAACTCGGTCGGGTTGTTATTCCCATCGAGTTACGGCGTACGTTAGGCATCGAAGAGAAAGACGCGCTAGAAATCTATGTTGACCAAGAGAAGATCATCCTGAAAAAGTACGAGCCTGCCTGCGTCTTCTGCGGCAACGCCTCCGAAGTGCAGCATTACCGCGGCAAACTGGTATGCCGTGAATGCGCTGTTGCGATGTCTGACCGGGCGAAAGCAATGTAAAAAGGCCTCCTAGCCTCTCAGATTTTCCACAATGGCATATACCTTCCGCGAGGACACGCCAAAACGGCGAGCAGTTTCTTTTATGGCTGCTCGCTTTTGCATTCCTTCCGCCGTTAATTGCTGTACAAGGGAAAAAACCACGCCTTCGTCGGGAATCGTATCTTCTTTTTCCGGTTTTGCTCCGGCCAGGACAATGGTTATTTCCCCTTTAGGCGGTTTCGCTTGAAAGTGTTCCAGCGCGTTGGAAACCGTGCCCCGGAATACCTGCTCGTGGATTTTGGTAAGTTCGCGGGCTACCGCCACCGGTCTGTCCCCTAACAACGTCATGATGCCCTTGAGGGTGGCAAGGAGCCGGTGCGGCCCTTCGAAGATGACTATGGTACGCTCTTCATTAATGAGGTTTTCTAAGGCCCGCCGCCGGTGTTTCACCGGGAGAAACCCCTCAAAAACAAACCCGCTGGTATCGAACCCCGAGGCTACTATCGCCGTGAGAACCGCGGACGGTCCCGGAAGAACCTCCACCCGCAACCGGCGTGCCAGCGCCTCCCGTATCAGCGCCGCGCCCGGGTCCGAAATACCGGGCATCCCGGCATCGGATACCAGGGCCACGGTATCGCCGCGGGAGAGCCGTCCCAGTAACTCCTCTCCCCGGGCCTGCTGGTTGTGACTGTGATAACTCTGGAGGGGCGTGTTTATATTGTAGTGGGCCAGCAGTTTCCGGGTGTGCCGCGTGTCCTCGGCGGCGATCACGGTGGCTTCCCGCAGGACCCGTAAGCTTCGCAATGTAATATCCTCCAGATTCCCGATGGGCGTCGGGCATACATAAAGGGTTCCCGGAGAAACCGTCTGGGTTTTCGAACCTGGAGCGTCGGGCATAGAGCTGATTATTCCTCTCCTCCCTCGTCCTCCTCGGGCACGCCGTCTTCCCCCCGGTAGTTCGGGCTTTCGTACCTAAGACAGCACATCAATCTGCCGCAGATGCCGGAGATCTTGGTGGGGTTTAATACAAGATTCTGTCCCTTTGCCATACGTATCGAAACCGGCGCGAAATCGAACAGCCACGTTGTGCAGCATAATTCCCGGCCGCAGGAGCCTAACCCTCCGAGCGCCTTGGCCTCGTCCCGGACACCGATTTGACGAAGCTCGATCCTGGTTTTGAAAACCGCCGCCAGGTCACGCACCAACTGCCGAAAGTCGACCCGCCCTTCCGCGGTGAAATAAAAAATAACCTTGCTTCCGTCAAGGGTATAGTCAACCCCGATGAGTTTCATGGGCAGACCGTGCGCTGCGATTTTATCCCGGCATGTCTTAAATGCCTGGCGTTCCTTTTCCCGGTTCGCCAGTATCTGTTTTATATCCTCGGGCGCCGCCAGCCGTATGACCGGCTTTAAGGCCGCCGAGTCAATATTGACGCTGGTGGGTCCGGCAACCACACAGCCGAACTCTACTCCGCGCACGG
Source organism: Bacillota bacterium (assembly GCA_040755295.1). Classification (NCBI taxonomy): domain Bacteria; kingdom Bacillati; phylum Bacillota; species Bacillota bacterium. The sequence goes on from JBFMBK010000015.1 coordinate 27,392, forward strand.
TTTCCACAATCACCTTGTCGCCCGGCTTCAACTCGAGCGAGCCGGGGTTGAAATAATAAACCTTTCCGGCCTTTTTAAAGCGTACGCCTACAGCCTCCAAACGTTCTCCTCCCTCTGAAGATAGTACTTCTTTTGCTGGGCGCCGCGATAAGCTTCGTATAGCTACGTCAGCTTGACAAGGCCGGGTCCTCACGTACCTCTTATGTACGCTCCGGCTCGTCCTTGCCAATCTTCCTTGCTCTGCTCGCTTCTCACAGCGTTTCGTTTATGTTACACTACTGCAGTTAAGCAACAAGCTTACGGATCTATATTTTATCCCTGTGGTACCGCTAGCGGTATGTGGGGGAATAAGCTTTTCTCGCTCGCGGCCCGTTTTTATACTTTGTTACCCGTTATTGTCTTAATAAATCAGGGGCGTCCCGTCGGCGAAACCACCCTGGGCATTCCTTCGTTTCGTATGCGCCGATTCTTATTATACTTGGTAATCCGCCGCCGCACTAAAAAAACACGCGCGCAATCATTTTAACTTCCGCCGCGGCCGTATCGAAAAACCCGCAGTCACCCCGAAGTGCGCATAACAGAAGCAAGGCGTACCACGAGTCCCTCGAAAACCAGGCGCGGGTTGACGTTGGCCCGCAACATCTTCTTCCCGTCCTCGACCGCTTCCACCGCCGCAATCAGGTTCTTAAGCGGTACGCCCGCCTTTTCGACCGCCGCCAGATGGTCTGTGTTGATCACCAGTTCGGGGTCTTTGGTAAACCTGTATAACAAAAGGTCGCGGTACCAGAGGCTGAAGAACTCCAGCCCTTTTTCCGCCACCGTTTTTTCAACTTTATTGTTTTTGACGAGTTCCTGAACCTTGGCGAGCGCCGGCTTCCTGGCCATTTCTATTACCTTCTCTTTCAACGCTGCCACCAGGGGGTCCATCAGCTCAAGCGCCCTGCTCATACTTCCCCCGGCAAGAACGGCCAGCACCCTTGCTTCTTTTTCAGGAACGCCGTACCTCCGGACCAGTTCCCCGGCGATGATCTCGGGCTTGAGACGGTGAAACCTCACGTCACAGCAGCGGGACACAACGGTCGGCAGGAGTGCTTCCGGCCGCGCGGAAACAAGGATGAAAACCGTTTCTCCCGGAGGTTCTTCAAGCGTTTTCAAGAAGGCGTTCTGGGCCTGGGCGGTGCAAAGCTCCGCCTGGTCGATTATCACCACATGCCGTCGATGATAGGGTTTACGGCCTACGGTAAAGACCGTCGCTCGCACCTGGTCGATGCCGATTGAAGCCCCGTCGGGAGCTATTTCGTGCATGTCCGGGTGGCCCGCGCCGCTGACCATCCGGCACTGCGGGCATCTGCCGCAGGCGGTTCCCGTGGCGGCTCCCCCGTCGCAAAAAAGAGCGGCGGCAAAGGCCTTGGCGGTGGCGACTTTCCCGACGCCGGGAGGTCCGGTAAAAAGGTAGGCATGCGCCACCTTCCCCAGACGCGCCGCGGTTTTCAGGCGTATTATCGCCGTATCCTGCCCCCGAATCATCTCGTACAATTTTCCAGGACCTCCCGAACCACCTTGTATATCCCGGTTTCCACCTGCTCCTCCGTCCCGGTGCCGTCAACAACCGCAACACGGTGTCCGCCTTCGGCGGCAAGCTGCAGATACCGTTCCCTTACCCGTTCGAAGAAAGACAAATCGAGCCTTTCCATGCGATCCGCGGTCTTAGTCCGCGACAGTCTGGCCAGCGCCTCGTCCGCCGGGAGGTCTATGATTATGGTAAGACCAGGATAAAGACCGCCCGTGACCAGGGTGTTAAGCGCACGCAGAAGCTCTTCAGAAAGACCTCGTCCCGCACCCTGATAGGCGATCGTAGAATCCGCGTAGCGGTCGGCCAGGACGATCTTTCCGGCCTCCAGCGCCGGCTGGATCACCTGCGCCACCAGTTCGGCCCGGGCGGCAGCGTACAGGCAGGCTTCCGCCCTTGCGTCGATGGTCCTTGCCGGATCCTTCAGAACGTCCCTGATCGCCTCGCCGGTTGCCGTCCCCCCGGGTTCGCGCACCGTTACCAATTCAAGTCGCTGCCCCCGGAGCCTTTCCGCCAGCCGTCGTACCTGCGTGGTTTTTCCCACGCCGTCGATTCCTTCGAGAGATATGAAAAATCCGCCCACTGTATCTGTTCAGCCTCCTACATCACACTGACGGTCCTACATCACATTGACGGAACGTAGCAAGAAGCAATGCAGTGCAAGGAAGACCGGGCGGGGGCGAACCGGAGTGTACACGGAAGTACATGAGGATTCGGCTCCGCTCGGCTGACGCAGCAATGCGTTGCTTATCGCTACGCCCACCGAGTATCTAAAAAGCTACCGCCCGCTTATCGCACCACCCTGAGGGTTTCCAACCGCCGGTCGGCGGTTCCGTGAACCGCAACACCCGCATCGCGCAATGACTTCAGATAGGCCACCGCTTCGGGGGTAACCTCCTCGCCCGGGACCAAAACCGGAATCCCCGGCGGCGCCGGCGCAGCCGTTTCGGCGCTCACAAGCCCCACGGCGCTTTCGAGCGCAACCTGTTTCGCGGGGGCCAGCCAGGCCTCCCGCGGGTTAATCCGCAACGGCGGCGCTTGGGGAAAAGGTACCGTCATCCTCGTTTTCGGTCCCTTCAGTGCCGTTTCCACCGCCCTCAGCAGCACCTTCAGGTCCCGCATACGGTGGGCGGGGCTGAATAGAAGAACAACTCCGGTGAAATCCGCCATCTCAACGACCACCCCGCAGCGGCGCATCTGTTTCGCCGCGGTGAGACCGCTGACGCGGGCTTCTTTAAAGCTTACCACCAGCCGCGTCGGATCAATCATATAACCTTCCGGCAAACCGCGAAGCACACCCACCCCGGGCAGCCGGGAAAGCGCCCGGCGTGCATGCTCCGCCAGTTCGATCTGCCGCTCGCAGATGCTGAAGCCGGATACCTCTAATTGCCGCCGCGCCCCGTCGAGTGAAGCAAGCAGCAGATAAGACGGGCTGGTGGTGGTCAGAATCCGGAGGGAGTCCCGTATCCGGGACCGCTCCAGCCTGTCCCCCTGTACGTGCAGCCAGGCCGCCTGTGTAAGCGCGCCGGCCCTTTTATGAACGCTTTCCACCGCTGCGTCGGCCCCGCAGGCCATCGCTCCCGGCGGCATCCCCGGGTGGCGACCAAAAAGAACCCCGTGCGCCGCGTCGACAAGAAGCGGCAACTCGCATGCCCGCGCGAGACCGGACAACGCCTTCAGGTCGGCCGCAACCCCGTAATAATCGGGATAAACCGTAAACAGGGCCCGCACCCGCGGGTGCCGTTCCAGGGCTTCCCGGTAATCAGACTCCCGGGGCGGCAGAGGGATGGTGAGGCCGTCCGGACTCCACCCCGGTATAAACTCCGGTTGCGCGCCGCTGAGTACCAAAGACGAAATCACCGACCGGTGTACCGCGCGGGGAAGGATCACAGCGTCACCCGGACGGGTGGCCGCCAGGAACATCGCCTGCACGCCCGCAGTACTTCCGTTAACCAGGAAAAAGGTTTCCCCTGCGCCCGCCATAGCCGCCGTTTGTTCCTGCGCCCGCCGGATCGCCCCGACGGGAGCGCTGAGGTCGTCAAGACCCGGCACTTCCGTAAGGTCGGCCTCGAAAACGGAACGGCCCCACCAGTGGCTTAGCACCGGTGGAGCCGCCTTTCCCTGCAAGTGTCCCGGTGTGTGAAAGGGTATCAACCCTTTGCGCACGTAACGCTTGAGACTGTCTACAACCGGGTAGCGTCTTTGTGGCATATTATATTCGTTCTTTCGGAGGGCGCAACGATAAGCAATGCATTGCGGCGTCAGCCCGGCGAGCCAAATCCTCACGTACGTAATCAGTACGCTCCGGTTCGTCTCCCCAGCCTTCCTTGCACTGCATCACTTCTCGTTACGCTCCTTGTAAGTTACAATACTGCTTCTAAGTTCAAAGCCTACGAGTCTCTCGTTTCCGGTGGCTGAATCGCAAATCGCAACTCGTAACCCCGGTTTCCCAATTCCCCTGATTCCAGACTAGGGACTTTCGACTGAGGACTCGTAACCCGTAACTCGCAACTCTTAACTCTTAACTACTATCTACTGTCTGCTACCGACTGTTACTAAATTATGCTTCCTTGCCGTCCTTACGGGCCACAAGAATCGCGCAGTCAGGACAAACCCTCTGGCAAATCCCGCAAATGTTGCAGTCCTGGTTTGCTTCCACCGCCGGTGTGCCGTAAGCGCCGAGAACCTTCGACCAGCTCAGGGCGTGCTTTGGGCACTTCTCTATGCATAACCCGCACCCTTTGCACAGGTTCGGGAAAAGACAGAATGATCCTTTTTCCGCTTGGTAAACTACGGGCTGTGCCTCCACTTTGCCACCCTCCTTAAAGCGCCTTGCTTACGAGATCCATACCGCGCTCGATCGCCCGGTAGTTAAGTTCCCGTAGCTTCGGTTCTTTTTCGAATTTGTAGCCGAGGCGCTTTTCAATGGCCTTCTTGGCGTCGTCCGCCGAGACCACTTTGGTGGCCGCAACCACGGCGCCCATTACGAGGACGTTGAATACCCGCGGGTGCAGCTCCTTCCGGGCGACCTCAAGCCCGGGGATCGCCAGTACGCGCTTCGCGTTTTTCGGGAGATCTTTCTCCTCAACCTCCGCATAGGTATCGTACACGAAGACCGTTTCCGGTCCGACGTACTGTTTGGTCCGGTGCACCGCCCGGCCGCTCAGGGCCACCACGATATCGGCCGTCTCGAACTTCGGCGCCGCTATGGGTTCGTCGCCGACCTGCAGAAAGGCCAGCGAAACCCCGCCCCGCTGTTCCACGCCGAAGGCCGGGATGTATAAAACCTGGCGCCCTTCCTCATAGGCCGCCTCGGCCAAAATCTCCGCTATGGCCTGCACGCCCTGGCCGCCCTCTCCGGCCGCTACGATCCGAATGGGCTTACTCATTCTTCGCACCCCCTCCGGCGCGAAGAGCTTCCGGAACTTTTAATTCCCCTACGGGGAAGTAGGATGGAAGCGTCTTCTCTACCCAGTACCAAGTCTCCTTGGCGTTTGTCCGCCAGTTTGTAGGACAGGCGGAAACCACCTCGATAAAGGAAAAGCCCCTGCCGTCCAGCTGGTTCTGGAGCGCCTTTTTCATGAATTCCTTAAGCTGTCGCGGGCGGGCAACGGTTCCGCGCGCCACGTAGGCGCGTTCATCGGTAATCGCCGCCACCATCTCCGGTCCTTTGGTCGGATAACCCGCCACTTCCGGGTCCCTGCCGTAAGGAGTGGTCTCCGTCTTCTGCCCCGGCATGGTGGTCGGGGCCATTTGACCGCCGGTCATCCCATACTGGGTGTTATTGATTAGAATAGCGGTGATTTTCTCGTTCCTGGCCGCCGCGTTGACCATATGCTGCGCCCCGATGGCGTAACCGCCGCCGTCACCCATGTAAGCGATACAAACAAGTTCCGTGCGGGCGCGTTTCAGCCCGGTCATTACCGGAACGGTACGGCCGTGGTGCGTCTGAACGGTATCCACGTTAAAGAAATCCCAGGCCAGGAGCGAGCAGCCGATATCGCACCCGAAAACGGCCTTATCCTGGATCCCCAGTTCATCTATCGCTTCGCCCAGGGCTTTGAGCGCCAGACCGTGACCGCACCCCGGGCAAAACTTATGGGGCTTGGTGTCCCGCCGCCAGCTTTTCGGCATCGCCGGTGAAACCTGCATTACCTCCACCCCCCTTAACCCACATTTTCCCGGGCCCGGGCGTATATCTCTTCCGAAGTGACCCCGAGTCCGGGTTTATATAACGGTACAATCTCGGTTTTAGTACCGTAAATCGCCTCTTTAACAAGACGTGCCAGTTGCCCGTATGCCGATTCCGCGATCAGAAGCTTTTGCGCGCTTCCTGCAACCGCCCGAAGCTCCGCCACCGGCAACGGCCGTAATGTTACGGGCCGGAAATACCCCACCTTTAGGCCTTCCTCCCGGAGTGTCTCCACCGCATCCTTCGCCGCCCGGGCAACAACCCCGTGGGCTACGACTACAACGCTTGCGTCCTCCGTGCCGATAGACTGATATTCCGCAACCTCCGCCGCCATCTTCTCGTATTCGGCGGCGAGCCCCAAGATCACTTCGTAGAGCTCTTCCTCCGTGTTATAAGTGTTGCGGTATTGCCCCGGAGGCCGGTCGGCGCCCGGCATCCCCGGACGTCCGGTATAAGCTTCGGTCGGTACCATCTTGATGCCCCGGGCTGCAGGATCGTAGATGGTCAAGGGCTCCCTGAGCTTTGCCTGATACCCGTCGGCGAGAACGAAGGTCGGGAAGCGGTAGCGCCAAGCTGTGTTAAAGGCTTTGATGGTGTAATCGAACAGCTCCTGGTTTGTGGACGGAGAATAAACGATACGGAACCCCTCTCCGTTTCCGCCGAGCGTGGTCAGTGTAACTTCCTGCTGCGAGTAAATCACGGTAGCGGTGGAAGGGCCACCCCGCTGCATAACGACTACTACTATCGGAAGCCGCATCATTTCGGCCATAGACACCGGTTCCTGCATCAGTACGTTTCCCGGGCCGGCCGTTGCCGTAAAAGCTCTCCTCCCGCCCAAAACGCCGCCGATGGTGGTAAAGCCGGCTGAAAGCTCATCCTCCGTTTGCAGGAAAAGCCGCCCGTGCTTGGGCGCCAATCTTGTCCAGTAATGCATGATCTCGTTCTGCGGCGTTATCGGGTAGCCGTACATAATCTCCGCCCCGGCGGCCAGCGCCGCCCAGGCCACCGTCTCGTTACCGGTCATGAACATTCTCTTTTCTTTCGTGATCGGTCCCTCTTCCAAAAGATCCACCCCCATCAATCAAGAATACTTCTTCCGCCTACCAGAAACCGCGGGGCATAAACCGCCTCAGGAAACGTACCGGATTCCCCTCGCAGTCCCGGGAACCTATCGACGCGGCGATTCCGTCCAACGCCGTCGTAGCCGTCACCGGAACGCCGAGTATCCTCGCCGCCTCCGTAACGATTTTTGCCCCTTCCTGTACCACCGCGGTGTCCGTTTCTTCGCCGAGATGCGTGTTGTTGACCAGTCCGTCCACCCGTCCCAGGAAGCGGACATGGTCAACGATGTCCTGCACCGTGGCGGTCATCGGGCGGCTCGCGTTGATAACCGCAAGAACCTTAAGGTCCGTGTTCTCCGCGTAGCCCTCGATGATTTCCAGTACGCGGGCCCCGCCGACACCGTAACCGACGTCGAGAACAACGTCGCCCTCCCGGGCCAACGCCCACCGCGCCGCCGGTTTCAGCACCGTCCCGGCTTCGCCGAGACCCTCGGCGTCCTCGCGATCCCAGGCGATTACCGTGATTCCTAGTGCCTCGATTTCCTTTTTTAAGGGCCTCAAGGTCCAGAAGGGTTCAACCACGTCAAGGTCGACCAAATTAACCTTGGAAGCCGGAAAAAACCTCCGCTTTTTAGAGACCGGAGGTGACAAGCCGGTGATTGACCGGTTACCCTTTGGCCCTAAAACACCACGGCGGGTTTTTAACGCCCTCCGAATCCGTGAAAATACTTCTATTCGTCTTAATCGCGCGAGTTCCAGCGCCCGGTTAATAGCGCATTCACTCTTGCCGCTGGCATACTCGCCGATATACGCCTCAACGATACGGTCCAAAATAGGGGCCTAACCCCCAAGCACCTAGAATAATCCTTATATCTCGCAGGTTTTCTCTATGGTAATGCAAAACATGGTCAACGTCAACCGCTACACCACAAAAAGGACAAGCAGACTCATTAAAAGCACCCCGGGCAGAGGGAAAGCCCCTGCGGCAAGCATCGTCACCGGGTTTACCGCGATGTGGAAGTGAAAAACAGACCCTGCCGTGTTAATTACGGCAAGTACAAGACCGCCTATAACAAGTGCCGCTAAAAGACGCGCCAAAAGCCTTAACGGCGCCACGAGGGCGCTTCCAACCAAATAAAGCCCTACAATGCCTACAGCACTCAAAGCCACGAGCTTCCAGTCCATCACCTTACCCCCAGTTTCAGTAGTCGGACATCGGATGTCGGATGTCAGACTTTTTTATCTGGATTGTTTGCTGCAAGTCGTTATTCTTCAGCAACAACCTTATTCCCAGAGGAGGTAAATTATACCTGTAACTCTATTTAATTTCGCGTCGGCCCTCAATCGCCCGCGCAATTGTCTGCTCATCGGCGAATTCAATTTCCGCGCCAACCGGCAGTCCGTAAGCAAGCCTGCTGATTTTTATCTCAAGGGGCTGCAGCAACCGCTGCAGATAGATGGCGGTCGCCTCTCCCTCGGTGTCCGGACCGGTGGCAAGCACCAGTTCCACTACCGTGTTTTCCTTTAACCGCACCAGAAGTTCTTTTATCCGCAACTTCTCGGGCCCGATGCCGTCGAGCGGGGACAACGCGCCGTGCAGCACGTGGTACCCCCCCTTGAAACTGCCTGATCGCTCAATGGCCTCGACGTCACGCGGTTCCTCCACGACGCAAATTAATGAATGGTCGCGCGCCGGGTTGGCGCAAATTGAGCAGGGGTCGTTATCCGTAAAATTACCGCAAACCGAGCAATAAATAACCGTCTGCCGCGCCTCCTTAATGGCGTCGGCAAGGCGTTCGGCCTGTTCCACCGGCACTCCGAGGAGATAAAGCGCCAAACGCTGGGCGGTTCTGTGCCCGATGCCCGGAAGGCGCTTCAACTCTTCGATTAACTTAGCGATAGGAAGGGCGTAAGGCATGTCCTTTATAGAAGGCCGGGAGGGATGCCCATCCCTCCGGTTAAACGCGCCATCTCCTTGGCCGCCATATCCCTGGACTGCCGCAGTGATTCGTTAACCGCCGCCAGAACCATATCCTGCAGCATCTCAACGTCTTCCGGGTCCACCGCTTCCGGTTTGATTTCGAGCGTCACCAGTTCCTGGCGGCCGTTTGCAACCGCCCGCACCATACCTCCTCCGGCAGTGGCTTCCACCGTCCGCCCCGCCAGATCCTCCTGAAGCTTGGCCATATCCGTCTGAAGTTTCTGAACCTGTTTCATCATCTTGTTAATGTCCAAAACCAACCACCTCTTATCCTGTTGAGTTCTTCTATTATTCCGATACTTCGAGCCGCCACTTTCCCCCGAGAACGCGCGACAGGACCCTTTCCACCACCTCCCGGTGCTCCGGCTGTGCCAGGGCCTCGCGCCCGGGAGCGTTCTCAAGGGACACTTTCAGACGGTTCCCGTCGACGACTGAGGGCTGCGCCCGGCTCACATAGCCGAAGGTCACCGGCCGCGCCTCTTTTACCGCCCGAAGTATCGCCGGCCACATCCCTTTTACCCTTTCAAGGGCGGGGTCGGTTGTATCGGCGGCCGTTTCCGGCGCCTCAGCCAGCGCCCGGATTACCGCCAGTTCCAGGGGCAGCGTTTTAATCGCCGCGGTCCAGATCTCGCCCAGCGCCCGGCTTAACTCCTCCAGACAATCAACCATCCGGGGCGGAGCAGGTCTTCCCCGCCTGAGTTCCCCGAGCAGCTCCTCCCTCAACAACGCCAACAAATCCCGGGTAAAAAGCGCCATGTCCTTGCCCGCCGCATCCACCTCCTGGATCAGGCGTAAAGCTCCGGCGGCATCTCCCCGGCGCAGGAAGTCCATCATCTGGTTGAGCGCCCCCAAGCGTACTTTTCCCAGAAGGTCGGCGACCGTATCCTCGGTCACCTCCCCTTCACCCAGTGAAAGCACCTGGTCCAGGATGCCCAGCGCATCACGCAGACTTCCTTCCGCCGCACGGGCGATCAAGTCAAGCGCCGCGGGAGTAGCCATATCCGGCATGGCCGAAAGCACGTCTTCCAGGCGGGTCCGTATATCCGCGGGCTGTACCCGGCGAAAATCAAAACGCTGGCAGCGCGAAAGGATCGTTACCGGCATCTTATGGGGTTCGGTGGTGGCGAGAACAAAGAATACCCTGGGGGGAGGTTCTTCGAGTGTTTTCAGGAGAGCGTTGGCCGCCTCCGTGGTAAGCATGTGCGCCTCGTCGATGATGTACATCTTATAACGGCCGCAAACCGGAGCGAGCTTCACCCTTTCCCGAAGCTCCCTCATCTCGTCGATACCGCGCCGCGACGCCGCGTCTATTTCGAGTACATCCATCGAATTCCCGATGGTTATCGCTCCGCAGGACGCGCAGGCGTTGCACGGCTCCGCCGCCGGACCTTCGGCGCAGTTCAGGGCCTTCGCCAGGATCCGGGCCGTGCTCGTTTTTCCGGTACCCCGCGGCCCGGCAAAAAGGTAGGCGTGCGCCACCTTTCCCCTTGTCAGGGCGTTTTTAAGCGTGCGGGTCACATGTTCCTGCCCTACCACGGCGGCAAACGTCTGCGGCCGCCACTGGCGGTAAAGGGCCACCGAAGCCGACTCTTCCGGATTCACTCTCCCGCCCCCAAAACCAGTTTTAGGGAATGCCCCGTCCCATAGAAATTACTTCTGTGCGTCGCGGCTTAATCCTTGTAAAAGCTTTTGTAAAAACAAAAAGCGCAAAAAAGATGCGCCGTCCGGGAAATCCAAACCGCGAAAACTTAATGATGCGCCTTTGATAATATTTGGCCGTGCACCTGCCTTTGAAAAACAGCTTCCGGTCGTCACCCGCCGCAGGTGGCTCGGGCCAGGCACCCTCACGGCACCCGGAGGATTTCCTTTAGTGCTGCTTCCGTCAGGACCTGACACGGTTCAGGAAGCTCCGTCGCGCGAGACCCAACCGTCTTCACTCCTTACGAGAGCCGTTTCCACAAGCCGCTTCCGGGGGCAGGATTCAACCCCGCTATAGCGGATTGCGGGTTCAGGGCACCGCTACCTCCCCGTTTAGCACGGCCAAAATTAATTATAAATTCCAACCTCTCACATATCAAATGGCGGAGAGAGTGGGATTCGAACCCACGAGACAGGGTTGTGCCCGTCTACTCGCTCTCCAGGCGAGCGCCTTCGCCCACTCGGCCATCTCTCCGTAGTGCGTTACTTCATACGCTGCTTCCCGCAGCCTCTTTATTTTCACCGCATTACGTGAATGCGGCATTCGTGCTTCGAACCCCAACAGCTATTATATTATACGAATATCGAAGTCAAACTTCAAGCGGTCCAAAACAAGTCCTAAGCTCGCGAGTTGAAAACTGAACAACCGTAAAATGAACCGCCAAGGCTCCAAGAGCGCTGAATATAAAGGGACTGGTAAAAACGTAGTATCCTAATAATTGTTTTCCTGGCGTCTTGGCGGTTATAAAATATTAAACAAGTATTTCTTGAAAGGAAGCGGGAGTTTGAACTACGCGCATCTTGAGGCCTTCCGGTCATGGTTTGAAAACCACGTAAAAGGTTACCGCAGCGACGACCGTGAGGTGCAGGCCGCCATGCGTCTCAAAGAAGAACACACCGGCAGGGTCTGTGCGAACATAGTCCGGATCGGTCGCTCCCTGAACCTTAACAACGCCGATTTGTTCCTGGCCGAGGCGATCGCTCTTTTTCACGACGTCGGGCGGTTCAGGCAGTTCGCGGTTTATCACACCTTCAGCGACCGGCGGTCGGAAAACCACGCGCTGCTGAGCCTGCGGGAGTTGGATGAATCAGGCGTGCTCTTTGTACTCCCGGAAGAAGAACGGTTTATTGTTACAAAAGCCGTCGAGTGCCACAACCTCCGCGAACTGCCATCCGATCTACCGGACCGCTGCCTGCTGCATGCACGGTTGATCAGGGATGCGGACAAACTGGATATCTTGATGCTCTTTACCGATGAGTGCACACACAAGGACGGCAGACCCGATCCGCTCCTGGTCCCGGAACCCCCCGACGATCCCGGATACTCCCCGGCGCTGGTGGAAAACCTGCTCCAACAACGACGCTCCAGTTACGGTGAGATTAAAAGCTTCGGCGACCGGAAGCTGCTGTACCTCTCCTGGGTTTATGACGTTAACTTTTCCCATACCCTTTCGGAGATCACCGGAAACGGCTACATCGAAAAAATCATCGGCAGCCTGCCCGATACCGCGGGGATCAGGGCGGTCCGCGACCATTTAACGGCTTATATCGCCGCCAGGCTCACCCCAACTCCAGAATAAGCGTTCTTCCACAGGGCACGGCGATAAGCAACGCATTGCTGCGTCAGCCCGGCAGAGGCGACTCCCTGAAAGGAAGTTGCATAACTGCGCTCCCAGACTTATCGGCCGGCCTGCTCAATAATCTTAATTCGCTCTAACACGGGCGGGTGGCTGTAGCTGAACCACCGGATGAAAGCGGGGGGCGAGACGTCGGACAGGTTCTTTGCGGAAAGCTCCGCCTCAAGGCGCACCGCCGCCGGAGCATCGCTGGTCAGTTGCACCGCAAGCTGGTCCGCCTCCGCCTCCATGCCCCGCGAAATGTAGTTCTGCAGTGGGCTGCTCACGAAGAAAACGAGCAGCGCGAACAACAGGGCCGCCGCCCAGACGAAGGGCGGGTAGCGTCCGGCCGCGGATACCGTCGAACGGAGCAGGACGAAAAAGAACCCCCACAGGACAAAGTTTCCCAGGATGCCCCATACGATCCCCCGCACGATGTGACCCTTGCGCCAGTGCGCCATTTCGTGGGCCACCACCGCCTCCACCTGGTCCAGGGGGTATTTTTCTATAAGGGTGTCGTAAAGCACGATGCGTTTGGTGCGGCCAAGCCCGGTAAAATAGGCGTTTGCCCTGGTCGTGCGGCGGCTGGCGTCCATGACCAGCACTCGGCCCACTTTAAGGCCCGCCTTCTCCGATAACCTCTGCACCATGTCGATTATAGCGGGGTCCTTTGCCGGTACAAAACGGTTGAAAAGAGGCGATACCACGACCGGCCAGAGAAAGGACTGAATTATAAACCAGGCCGAGATGAAGCACGCCCCTGAAAACCACCACATGTTCGGCCAGCGGTTTACAATCCAGAAAAACACGAAAACCCCGGCGGCAGACAACACAAGAGTCAGCCCGGCGGCCTTAAAGTAGTCGGCCCACCAAGCACCGAAGGTTTGCGTGGAAAAACCCCATTGGTGCTGCCAGAAATAGCCCCCGTATATCCTGAAGGGCAGGTTTAAAAGCCGCAGCGCCAGCCACAGAGAAAGGAAGAACAGTAATACGCCGCCCCAGTAGCTGCCCCCCGCAAACCTCTGCGCCCATGCCGAAAGGGCCGCCGCCCGGCCGCCGAAAACCAGCCAGAATAAGAAAGACGTCTGCACCGCAAACCCTCCGATAAACAGGAGTTGCAGCACCCTTTGATACTGCCGGCCCCGCTCTATCTGCCCGGCGCTGAAATACTGCCCGGCGCCGGAGGCCGCCCGTCCCGGGAACAGGGTAAACCAGAGGTACAGCAAGCTGAAAACGCCCGCCAGAACGACTAAAGCCAGCCAGATCCCGTTAAACCGCGGCAGTTAAATCCCTCCCATGGTCCACTACATCAGGGGGCGAAAGCCCCAAACACCACCTTCTATAGCATAAACTGCTTTCGGGGTTTTTTACACGAAAAACTTGGGTGGAGCTTGTTTAAAGATAAAAAGGGCACTGCGTTAGAACAGCACCCTTTATGGACCAAGGTTTATTTCTTAAGTCCGGCCAGAGCCGCTCCAAGCGCCCCTACCATCTGCGGCGTTTCCGGTAAAAGCACCGCCCCTTTAATTCTTTCTCTCAACAGCGCTACAACGCACGGGTTCAACGCCACGCCGCCGGTAAAGACCAGCGGGGCTTCACAGCCGACGCGCTGCAGCAGGCCGAAGGCCCTTTCAACCACCGAGGCGTGCAAGGCCCGGCCGATATCCCTCCGGTCGACACCCCTGTGCAGCAGGGAAACCGCCTCTGATTCCGCAAAGACAGTGCACATACTCGTGATTTTCGTACCCGGGCTGCCGGCCATGGAGTCGCGCCCGAACTCCCCGACCGAACCATAACCTAGAGCGCCGGCCATAACCTCGAGAAACTTACCCGTGCCCGCGGCGCACTTGTCGTTCATCTGAAAATCCGCCACATCGCCGCTTTCGTCCAGGGCAATGACCTTCATATCCTGCCCGCCGATATCCAGAACCGTCCCGGCTCCCGGGAACAGACAACCGGCCCCCAGGGCGTGGGCCTTTATCTCGGTGACAACACGCTGCGCAAATTCGGCCTTTGCCGCGTGCCTACCGTACCCGGTAGCGATAACGGCCGCTTCCGGCGGCAGTAAAGCGACCATTTCCCTCGCCCTTTCACCGGGGTTGAACCCAGTGTCTTCGATAACCGACCGGACGGTTTTCAGCCCGTCGAGGACCACCAGCGCGATCGTCCTGGACCCTATGTCGATCCCGGCTCTTACGGTCTCCACTTACCCAATCATCTCCAGGAACGCCTCTAGCCGCGTTTTGAGCTGGCCGGAGTCTTCCTGCCCGTAATCCGTTTCAATCTTCAACAGAGGAATCCCGCGCTCCTTGAGCACCTTCTCCACCCGGTTCGCCTCCACCATGTACGGGTCGCAAAACGCCAGGGAACAGTGGATGACCCCGTCCGCCTTGTATTCTTCCGCAAGCTGCGCCAGTTTTTCCGTCCTGCCGCCGTTGGGGGTGAAGCAGGCGCAGTTTATATCAAGATACCGCTCCGCAATGTCATCGAGCATCCGTTCCGCGTCCGCGCCGTCCTCCGGCACCGTGTTTTCAAAATAGCGCAGGCCGGTGCACAGCTCCTCGGCCACGATCGCCGCGCCGCTGCTTTCAATGATGTGGGGCACCTTCCAGTTCGGGATCGCCATCGGCGTGCCGGACACAATGACCCGCGGCGCGCCCGCGCCGTCAGCCCCCCTACCTTCCCCGACGCGGGTTTCAAGTTCGTCGCACAATTCGTTGACCTTGGCGGTAAAACGTTCCACGTCGTCGTACATGGCGATCTGCTCGATCAGCAGGCAGTCCTTGCCGCTGATGGGCGAAGGAGTGTTTTTGCGAAGCTCGGCGAGTCGCATCAGAGCCCGGCGCTTCGCGTTAACCTCCCTGACGGCGCGCCCGAGGGAATCTTTCGTGATTCTGCTCCCGGCGATTTCCTCCACGTATGCCATGAAATCCCGTACCTCGCTCCGCCACAAGGATCTGTCCTTCGCCCTTTTCATCTGCGGGGTCTCCATGACATGGACGGGGACGTAGTCGCTTAAAATCTCAAAAGCCTTCTTCTTGCCGTCGCAGGTCGTCTCTCCGACGACCACGTCGCAGGACTCGAAATACGGGCACACCCGGGACAGCTTAAACCCCATGAAGGACTTGATCAGGGGACAGATGTTCCTTGGCAGAACCTTTTCGGCCTGCGCGGCGCCGATCTCGATCCCGGAACAGAGCCCGATACAGATACCGCCCGCCGCGCGGACTATCTCCTCCGGCACGAAGACGCAGAAGGCGCCGACAACCTTGCCGCCTCTTGCCTTGTGCTCCTGAAGCTCCTGGATGCGCAAGCCGTGAATCTCGTTGATCACGAAATCGAAATACTCCATGCCCGCCGGCCGGTCGCTCTGCGCCAAATAGACATCCCCGTACGTGGGCGGCAACGCCTGCAAAAGCTGGTCGTGGGCCTCCAGGTCAAGCCCGAGCGATTCCCACATCGAACGGTAATCAGAAGCCATAAAGACACCTCTCTCCGGGAAAATCAGTTTTTGCCATTATACTATGACATTAACTTATCAGGCAAATAACTAAATGTTATGATAAGTTCTCTTATTGCAAAGTCAATAATATCTTTATATACTATAAACATACCGACCGTTCAGTACATTAATAACGGAGACGGCCTATGAACAAACGCAGACTCGAAGGAGAGCAAACAAAAAGACACATCGTCGACAAAGCCAAACTCTTGTTTTCACGGAAGGGATACGCCGCCACCTCCATAGAAGACATCTGTGCCGCGGTAGGATGCAGCAAGGGCAGCATCTACTACCATTTTAAAAACAAAGAAGACCTGTTCCTTTGTTTGGCGGAACAATCCTTCAAGGAATGGTGGGAGGGGTGGGAAGCAATCTCCTCTCAATATGAATCCGTTACCGAAAAACTATATGCTTACGGCGACTACACCGTAGACAATTTCCAAAAACCGATGAACAATGTCGGCGAGGAGTTTTTTGAAAAGGTAGGAATGGACTCGGAAAGCGGTAAAAAATTACTCGCCGTTATCAACACCTTCATGGAGGGTTTAGAAAAGTTAATGTCGGAGGGGATCGCCGGAGGCGAGTTTAAAAATGAAGACCCCAAGGAATTGGCCTTTTTTTTCGCGACTTTTCATATCGGACTGAGTCATGGTTTTCCGATGGGTACGGATAGGGAAACCATGAGAAGTCAATATCGCAAAGCGACTACCCTGTTTTTACAAGGTATAAGCACCAGGAACGAGACCTAATTTTTTTTGCCGTCTACTATACCGACCGGTCAGTATCTATTTTCAATGCTACCGGGGAGGGAGATGATGTGAAATCAGCGACCCAAACCGTCTCTGATAAAAGAACAAACGAGGTGGTTGCAAAGATGACAAAAAGATTCAAAAGCTCTGAAGGACAACGATTGCTGTACGAGTCTTACGACCGGTTGCTGGGATTATGGGGAGTGGATAAAGAGGAACTGTATATAGAAACCAGGTATGGGACGACACACGTCATCGCCACAGGCGACACGGCTAATCCCCCTCTGTTGCTTTTTCATGGCAGCGGTGATAATTCGTCAATACAGTGGTTGTCCAACATGCACGAATTAGCAAAGCATTTTCATGTCATAGCCGTGGATTCTTTCGCTGGGGCGGGTAAAAGTGAACCCAACGAAAGATACTCCAAAGAATTCGACCCGGCTTTATGGATCGATGACATCCTAAACGCTTTGGCGATCAACAAAACCCACATGGCCGGAGTATCATACGGCGTCAACCTGGCGTTAACCTATGCCGCCGAGAATCCGGACAGGGTAAGCAGGATTGTATGTATGGCGGCGTATGTCCACGTAAAAGGCATACAATCCCATTTACAGATACTCAGAAGCCTACGGGTTTTCTTCCCGGAAGCTTTAATCCCTACGGAAACAAAGGCAATAAAGTTATTTCAAAAACTATGCGGTCCAAATTTTAATACCCTCTTATTAAACCAAGAGCTGATGAATCACTGGTTTTACATATTGAAATATACCCGGCTTGCGAAACAGAAAATGACAAAATTTAATGATGAAGCAATCGCCGCGTTTCGGGATAAAGCGTTGTTTCTCATCGGTGACTCCGACAGGGTGGTTTATCATCCGTCGGTGATAAAGATGTTTAACGCCTACAATTTGAATTACAAAATTATCAAAAACGCCGGGCATGTAATTAACGGTGAACAACCGGAGTTAATTAACAAAGAAATCATCCGGTTTCTTTCGGCTTAAGGCGCGCCCATGTGCCGGAGATTGCGGATCGGGCGCGGTTTATCAACAATCGAAATGAATCTCCCCTGATTGATGAAGGACCATTGTGAGAAGGAGGAATAATTCATGCGTAAAAGCGCCCAAGGGTCTGACGGTGGTATTGAGCGGAAGATCAAGTTTTCCATCATCATACCCGCTTACAATGAAGAAAAATTAATAAAAAGATGCCTGGATTCGATCGTTGCCGCATCAGCGCCTTACAAAGATCGGGTTGAAATAATCGTCGTACTGAATCGTTGTACCGACCGGACCGAAGAAATAGCGTTGTCCTACAACTGCATTATCGCAAAAGAAGATAGCAAGAATATGGCCAAAATCAGGAATGCCGGGGCCAAAGCTGCGCGAGGCGAGATAATAGTTACCATCGATGCCGACAACTGGATGACCGGCAATATGCTGACCGAAATAGAAAAACACTTGAAAACGGGAAGATACATCGGCGGCGGTGTCAGGGGTAAACTCGAAAGAATATCTTTAGGGATAATAGCATCCTTATTAGTATTTATCCCGCTGTTTATCAAGTACGGAAACGTCTCCGTGGGCCTCTTCTGGTGCTATAAGAAGGACTTTGACGCAATAAACGGGTTCAATGAAAACCTGCGTATGGGGGAAGACATCGACTTCGCACTGCGTCTTAAAAAATGGGGCAAGAAATCCGGTAAAAAGTACGGAACCATCACCAAAGCAACCATGATGACCTCGTGCAGGAAATGGGATATGTTCGGCGACTGGAGTTTATTCAAACAGCCCAAACTGGTCTGGGGCATCCTTAAAGGGGATGTGGAGGAATTCGCCGACGAGTGTTTCTATGACATAAAAAAGTGAGGTACGCTGCGGTACTATTCGGCGAAGCGGCAACCCAGAGCTGTAAACCGTACCGCCCGACGAGATTTGTAACGACAAGGATGTTTCAATTGGTTTAAGCTTTCATTTGATACCCGCCTGTTATTTGGACCACGCCGTCCGGGAAGTGACTTAAAGGCGGGAAGCCCTCCAACTCAACCAAGACTGGAGGGCTTCCGTTTTACCGCGGACAGCCGCATCCGTTGCCGCGACCTTAAACACTCGTGGTGCCGCCGCAGGCGGCGTATGGCACTCCTCTATTACTTCACTGCGTCTTTCGGCAGGTAATCCTCTCTAACCGGTGAGAACACTTCGATGGCCACCGATTCTTCCACGATCCCGGCGCCGTGCTCGACGCCGCCCGGGATACACCAGCTGTCGCCGGGTCGCACGTCATACTCCTCCGCGCCGATTGAAAGACGGATACGGCCTTTCACAAGGTACCCCGTCTGTTCATGAGGGTGCGCGTGCCGGGGCAGGGTGGCGCCTTTTTTCAATAGAAACTCCGCCATCAGGGTCTTAGCGCCGTACACCAGCGTCTTCTGTTCAATCCCGTCCAAAACGGGCATATATCCGTTTTTTCCGTGCCCTGTGAACATGCTTGACTCCATTTTTCACATATGTTTGGTAGCATTATATTCCACTAATCCCGCTCTCGACAAGCCGGTGTTCGAGTTAACGGCGCTTATCCCCACAGCAACGCGCCGACCGCCCGCGGCTGATCGCTCCCCCATAGAAAGAACCTCCCGTGCCGTTACAACGGGAGGTTCCTGTTGTCTTTAAACCGAAGGTTAAGTCGAGTGACTGTCGCCCCTACTTTTTATCCGGCGAGACCTGGATGAAAGGAACCGTCCCGCCCGTGACGTTCGGCAGTCGGCCGTCCCACTTCTCCACGGCCTGCTTCTGAACCTCGATCTCCCGCAGCCTCACGAGTTCCGTTGTAACCTGCTGTTTCTGGATGCGGAGCGCCTCCGCCTCCGCCTTGGCGGAAGCCACCTTCTGCTCGGCCTCGATCTTGATGCGTTCCAGGTCGCGTTTGGCTTTCAAGGCGCGCTGTTCCGCGGCCAGCTTCTCTTCCACCGCTTCGTTGAACTTCGCGCTAAAGTCGAAGTTGACGACGTTGAACCCGTCCACGTAAATGCCGTACGGCCGTATCTTGCTATCGAGCAGCGCCTTGATGTCGGCGCTTACTATGCGGCGCTCGCTTATCAGTTCCTCTGCCGTATATTTCGCGGTGACCGCTTTCACCGCTTCCTGAATGGCCGGTTCGATAATCGTAACGCCGTAGTCCTTCCCCACCTGCTCATACAGGTGCGCCGCCGAAGAAGGGTTGACGTGGAAGTTGAGGGCGATCACCGACGTGACGGTCTGCAGGTCCTTACTGGCGGCGTCGGCCTCCGCCTGCTCTTTCTGCACCCGCACGTCCATCTTGTAGACCGTCTGCATCAGCGGTATTCTGAAGTGAATCCCTTCGTCAAGCGTGGCCTTAACCGCGCCGAACTGCAGCAGAATCCCCTGGTGCCCCGCCGGAATAATCACCCACGGACAGAGTACCACGAAGAAAAGCACAACGCCGGCGATTCCCGCCAAAGTCCGGGGTACCGGTTTACTTAAATTCAAAAGAAACACCCTTTCTTCCCCAATGTAGGGTTATATACGGAGCCGCCCTCTCACCTCCAACCCCTCGTTGTAAACGCCCGCAGCCGCAGGTCCCCGGACGGCGCTGTTTTTCGTCCCCGGGCGCCGTGCCCGCGGGTTCAGCCCCGATAAAACGCGTCCGGGTTAGTAAAATTCGACGTTTTGCACGCTCTTCCTGTGGGCTGTGAAAAAATCAACGGTTATTTCTTGCCGAAGGGATTAACGCAGAAGATAGAGGAGGGGCAGCCTTTTCCGGCATATGTCCGCCGGGGTTCAGGGAAGTGCGCTCCCATTTCTCACATCTTGTAGAGTGCACCTTGTGAACAAACGCCGGCAGCTAAGATTCTTGTCGCTGCGTTCCATCATTCAACAGAGATGTTACAGGAACTAAGTTATGGTATAGCATATCTGGTAACATTCAAAAAGTAACCTGTTCCATTTTCCCCTTCCGTGAAGAGGTTGTTGGATGATGTACCCGAAGAACTAACGCAGCAACATCGCAAGGGAGATGATTATCGCCAGCACGAAGCCGACGGCGGCCGCAAGGGCACCGCCCCGGGTGATGCTTTTCCTGAAGAACAGTAAACCGACAGCGAGGCCGACCGCCCCAAACACGAACATGGCCAAGGCATTCCCCCATGCCGTAAGCAGGAGCATCACGGCTACCGCCAGGGCTGCCAACCTATCGTTAGACGACTGGCTGCTCATGGATTTTAACTCCTTTCCAGTTCCTGCGAATTCCTTACCCGTTAAAAATTCTTGCAAATATGTGCTAAATAAATCCGCCGAGCAGGATGAGGACCGCGGAGGCCGTAAAGATGACCGGGCAAAGCTTGAAGAGAAAGAAGTTTACCTCGAACCCGGTGAACAAAGAAACGGCCGCCAGCACCAGCAGGCCAAAGAAGGATAGGCCGTAAACCGCTCTGGAGACGGCGCTTACAGGATCGATGTAAGTAACCGCCGCCACCAAAACGCCGATGAAGATTAAGGCTATCCCCTCTACGATCCACTCCATAGTAATAATGCGCCGGTTGTCGGCACTGATGTCACCAAAGTCTCTCACCACGGCCTTCGTGGGGAACAGATGCGCGATCCCCCACAGACCCGTTAAGGCCGCGGCAAGATATAACAGAACCTGGTCCACCGATATCCCTTCCCGAAAACTTCAATGTTTGGATTAACAAGAATTCGCCCGATAAAGCCGTTTTTCCTTTAAGCATGGAAGGAATAAGGTTTCTACGATTACGGCTTAGCGTCCCGCAGTACCCGCAAATAAGTATCCTATCCCCTTATTTCCCTCGCAAACAAGAAAAGCCGCCCCGGTGAGAGCGGCTTATTCTCAGGAAACCGTACAATTACTTAAGACGATACTCGCCTTTTTCGTCTTTAATCAGCAGACCCTCATTATAAAGCTCTTCCATCACAAATAGAAAAGCAACATAGTTTTCAAGCCCTACTTTTCTCATGACTGTCCGGTTGTCGCTGTAATATTTCTTCATTGCTTGATATAAGGGCTCTTTGTAGGCCTTAACAAACTTTTTAACCTCTTCTTCTCCTTTTTGGGTCAAACAATGGTCAGAAGTCAGAAATCCTTTTTCTATTAGTTCCTTTGTTTCCGGGCTCCCTACCCGATGCATCAAGCATAATTTTACGAACAATTCTTCGTTCCGGGCCACTTATTCACCTCCCCCCTATGATTATTATCGTTAAGGGAGGTTTTACCTTTAGTCTTTTTTACCTAAAAATCTTTTTGAAGGGCGAACTCTGTCAGACTGTACCCGAGAAGCATCCCTGATACGACCGGAATTATGGAAGCCGCTGCCCCATTCGAGTAGCCTTTTCCCGGTGTATGTCCATCAACAATTCTCACTTCCGACATCCCGTTTCTCACATCCCACAGGCGACCCTTCATAGAGCGCACCTTGCGGACAAACGCCGGCAGATGAAATATGTTAACAAGTTAGGTGCCTGGCACCGGAATTCCTCGTGGCTTGCTTAAAAAAGCGCTGCGCACTTTCGGATTTTAGTGCATTTCTTTTTTGGTTTCGATCAAAAATATAGATAATCCAAATCCTAAATACTGAGGATGCGTTATTCTTGGTGCAAATCGGAGATATCCATATAGGAAGACCCGAAACAGCTAACCCAATTGTTGCTGATGTGCTGGAAGTATCCGCTTTATGGGATGAATTAGTTTCCAGGTATAACGCTATCGAATTCACACAAATCGTTCAAAACTTTGCTCACGATGTAGACTTGAAGCTGATCCTGAGCAAAGGCTTGTTTAATACCCTTGAACGACAGGTTGATAAGTTAGAGGCGGAAATGAATAAGCTGAAAATACCGTTACCGGAAAGACCTCCCAAGTCCGTTAACACCCCCTCCACAAGCGGTATATTGCAAGATAAGTTCATTTTCGGCTTGTTGTTCACGGGTATGCAGAGTATGTTAAGCTCTCACATCAAACATGTTCAGGTAATAACCACAATGGATGGCCTGAGGAAAATGCTTATAGATTTTGTTCATGAAGAACTGAGCCTTTTTGACAAAATGATCCTATACGGCAAGCTTAAGGGTTGGCTCAGAAACCCGCCAAAATTCAGCCCGTAATAATTTAGCCGCCACTTTTAGCCTGTCCCCTATTTCAATACAGACGTTCATGACACCTACGGTGTCACGATCAGAGTATGAAAATGAGCTTTTACTTCCGTTGTCCCCCGGATCGCTGTGCTCCATGCCGACGCGACATCGGCTTGGCTTGGAGCGAACAGGGCTCGCTTATGCGAGGCCGCTGCAAAACTGCGCCTATCTTTGTCAAGCTTGCCGTGCGGTGCTCACGTACTGCCGTGTACGCTCCGCGCCGTCCGGCTTCACTTTCCGCGCTATGCTTGTTCTTCACGACTCCCGGAACCTTTCTGAGTTTGATCGCCGACAATGCTATGTCATTTTTCTCCCGACCATGATATCTCGCGCACTCTCTAGAGCCGATATTAATTTCCTATGGAATGTCGTTGAGATTATCGGAAGGAATATCCGTCTGATTCAAACCTTTACCTTTAACACGGGCACGATGCGCGCGCCTGTTAGCTTAGCCGACTCTTCGCCGTGTCAGCGTTGACGGCCCTTCATAGAGCGCACCTTAACGGACAAAATGCCAGCCTAAAATATAGTTAGGTGCCAGGCACCCCAAAAGCCCCTGGGAGGGGTTAGTCTCCCAGGGGTTATTATATGTCCACATCATTGCCCACTAAAGTTGGCATCATTTTGTGTAATCTGACCGTCCCGGCAGTTCCGTCCCAAACCACAGCAGGAACGAGGGTGGACGACAGTACGCGACGCTCATGCCAAGCTTATCACGGGCTTGGTGGGTATATGCCGTATGACGTATCTACCGTTCTTTCATAACCGCCCAATATTGAAGAAGAATTTGCGCTGGCTGTGTTTTTAAAGCCGCCGGAGACTGTAGAAAGATACCCACTGGCCGTGTTAAAAGTGCCGCCTAAGACTGTAGAATACTGGGCTTCGGCCTTGTTGTCGCTGCCGCCTAAGACCGAAGCCAAAGCCCCGCTGGCCGTGTTGTTCCAGCCGCCTAAGACCGAAGCGAAACCCCCGCTGGCCATGTTGTTCCAGCCTGCCAATATTCCACCATAACTACTGTAATTTTGCGCTGCACCGACAATAACATAGTGTGAGCCTGATCTCACATCAGGACCGCTAATCCTAGATTCATTATAACCGATAATAAGGTTGCCCAGTCCGTTCGGGGATGCCCATGTGCTACCATTACCGTTGACAATCTGCACATTCATCCCGCTGAAGCGTATGGTGGGGTAGCCTCCAAACTCTACCCGGGAAACGCCGGCCAACAGATTCTCCAGGGCACTGACTCTAGTAACCAGGTTAGCATTTGCCGTCTCTAGGTCATTTACTTTTGTTTCTAAAGCAGTAATTCTTGCGAGTATCGAGTTTAAAGTCTCAGCATCAACGGTTCCCGCTGGCCCCTGTTCACCTGTATCACCCTTATCGCCCTTTTCACCCTGCGGCCCCCGGGGTCCCATTGGCCCGGTTTCACCTTGGGGGCCCTGCTCTCCCTGTGGCCCCATTGGCCCGATTTCACCCTGCGGCCCTGGAGGGCCCTCTGGTCCTGCCGGCCCCGCCGGCCCGGTTTCACCCTGGATACCCTGTGGCCCCTGCTCACCTGTATCGCCCTTTTCACCCTGCGGTCCAGTTACGTTCCAGGAGATAGGCACCTCATCTTTTTTGATACCTACACCCTCATCAAAGATAAGTCGAAGAGTGCCATCCCTTTTGTGATAAGCCGCATTGATGATGCCGTTTCCAGGCTCTGTTGCTCCAGCAGCAATTATAACGGTCCCCAAAACGATAATTGCAATTAATATTGCTGTCATCCACTTCCTACTCATTATAGTCACCCTTTCATTTAAAATATGATATGCCCCAGGTTTAAGGCTTACTGATTCGCGCTATAATTCGCGCTATAATAAGCGTTTGTATGCAATCTTATAAAACTGGGGGGTTGGTTGACCATGCGCCCGCAGGCATCAACTCCTTAAGAGAAATTGTTTTTCTAGCTGTCCGCCTAAAAGAGCATCTTGTTTATATTCGGATCCACGCATGAGCGCCCGTTCAAAGAGGGACTCTTAATTCATTGTCCTTTATCTTTCAAGCATATTGACAATCTCATCGATAGTCAGTTGGCAGATACTGTCCCAGACCAAGGTGTTTGCATGCTCCACCCTGACCGACTTGAACCTGGCCAGGTCGCTTAGCCCGCCAAAGCGTACGGTCTGCAGCTTGGGCCGCATATCGTAGATGATGCGGTGGCGGTTGTCAAGTCTGATCAACAGGGTATGGTCGTCATTCGGGATGACGCTGACGATTCTGGCCAAATAGAATCCATCCTTTATAGATGAGATGGCAGCCTTGACCCGCCCCGGCGGAACCTATCCTATTTTGGGGAATGGAAAACCCTGCCGTAGCAAGAGCATAGCAGGGTTTTTTATTGGTTGATATTATCCGAAAGGATACATTTATTTCTTATCTGACCTGGCGAACCTTAATCCCCACCGCCTGCCGGAGAGATAATTGTGCCAATTCCCAGTTCCAGAGCTTTTCTGACAGCAGCAGCCCGTCCTCGGGCCCCCAGTTTCCGGTAGACGGCGGTGATATTTTTTTTCACGGTAACCTCGGCGATAAACAGCGTGGCGGCAATCTCCCGGTTGGTTTTGCCTTCGATGACCAGCCGCAGGATCTCCTTTTCCCGCCCAGTCAGGGGGGACGCAGGTGTTTTCCCCCTGTCAAGTCTTTGCAGGTTGGCCTTGTAGCGAGCCGCCTCCGCAGCCAGCCTGCCCAGGTATTCATCGGCGGGGCTTTCCTTTTGCAAGACCTTGAGGAGATCGCTGATATACACGCCGTATTCGGCAAATGGCAGTATGAGAGCATCCGCACGGGCCAGGTTTAAGGCCGGCAATAGGGCGGCCTTTGCTTCCGGCAATCCGTAAAGCCTATACTTGGCGGCAGCATCGAGGATATGGGCGTGAATATGGCCGAGCAGGTTGTTAAAAATAGAGAAATGTTGATGCAGCTCCTCGCAGAGCACTTCCAGTTTAAGAAAGTTTTCTTCCAGCAGGAGGTACTTGGCGTATACCAGGTAATTAAAAGCCATACCCTGGTAAAAGATTTCACTGTGTTTCATGTCACCGGCTTTAAGCCATGGGGCAAAGCTTTGCACATCGCCAAGGACTCCTCCCATATAGCCCAAACACAACTCAAGAGTATTATCGAAAACAGGATTATTGTACTCCGTTACCGTGCTGCTTAAATCATTTAAAACCGATCTTGCCGTTAAAAATCGGCCGCGCGCAGCCCACATCCTGGCCAGGGTAAACTGGGCGCTGATAATAATAGGGACCTGATCCATGGTTTGGGCCCTGAAAATGGCTTTCCGGGCATAGCGTCCGGCTCCGTCCAGGTCACCGGTTTCGAGGCAGTATTCCGCCCTGGCCAGATACTCGAAACCTGTACCGCAGCCGTTTGACAACTCCTGGAAGTAATGGAAGACGCGATCTAAAAATTCTACAATTTTAAGCAATTCACCCTTTTCCCGGTAGTAGAGGTAAAGGGTATGGGGGCTGCCGAAGGTAAACATCATCTCTTTGTTGGCGATGGAAGAGCTGCCGTCAAGGAGTTCGTGTGCCTTTAAATGCAGCGAATGCATTTGCTGCACGTCATTAAAGTAAAGGAAACTTCTGGCCAGCGTGATTTCGCCGGAGATACGCCTTTTTAGTGTTGGGGATGTAGCGTGATCGTCCCGGTAATACTCCTCGATTTGGTCCAGGAGTCGCGCGCCGCCCTCCATGTCCACATCGATAAGATAAAAGTTGGCATATTTGATGTAGCCGATGGGATGACGGTATTTCGCCTCGGCGGGTATTTGTTCAAACAGCTCCACTATTTCCGCTGTGGCCGCATCGATCACCCGGGTTATACCGGGGTTTTCAAACTCAGTCAAAATAAGGTCATATTCACCGGCCTTTAAGAAAAATTTTAAGCCTCCAAGCAGGTTGCTGTTTTGAATCTCCCACTCGCCCGCACGCCTGTACAGATCGGCAAGCTCAAGTTCATCGGACTGTGCAACAAGGAGTTCTTTTAAATACCCACCGAAAATGTTGTGCAGGATATACTTATCATTCTGACCATCATAGCGTATCAGGGAATTGTCTCTGCTCAACTTTTGCATCAACCCTGCGGCTTCCTTTTTACCCGTCATATATACTGCCTGCCGCGGTGTAAAGCTGTTGAGGACGGATAGGGACATCAGCAAGTGTGCTTCATCGGCAGTATACCGTGCCATGATTGCGGTTCCCATGAGCGTATTGATATCTGTCCCCTGGTCAAGAGCGCCGGTTTCAGCGTAGCGCTGCATGATTAGGTAGACAGCGGTAATCCAGCCCTCGGTAATCGCATACACCTGATTTGTCATGGCGGCAGAGATGTCATAACCAAACAGCTTGAAATACTCTTTTATATCATTTGGCGACAGTTCGAATAAAGAACTTTTCAGCTGGAAGCAGTATCCCTTGAGTCTCAACTCTTCAATGTTGAATAGGGGTCTTGTCCTGGAGATGATGAGGATATGAAAGCCGGGTATTTTTTTCCTGATAATTCTCTCTATCAGCACATCCAGTTCCGGCGCCTGGGCAGAATGGTAGTCATCGATGACCAAAATGGTGTTGGTAAGATAGGTATAATCTTCAATAAGATCAAGGATCCTGTCCCGCTGCGGCGCGTCGGTGGGGAAGCCCAGGGTGTTAAGCCGGTGACCAAACTCCGGCTCAATTCTGGACAACTGCCTGGTAAGGGAGTGCCAGATAGAGTGGGCCGATGTTTCATCACTTTCAACGGACAACCAGGCGTATCTTGCCTTCTGCTGATCAAGAAAATCCCTTACTGCGGTGGTTTTGCCGTAACCCATGGCCGCTACCACCAGTGTCAGTGGGTATTTAAAAATATTATTAAGATGAGTGGTAATTTGTACGCGCTTTAAAATGCGGTGTTCCATCTTGCTTTCGTCCCCCGTTAATTGTCACTGAGGCTGAAACCAAGGGCTAAGTCTAGATTTTTAGCATATTTCGCCGATAATAGTGATTTCTCCTGCATTGTTGCCAACCTTGGGCGTATTGAAGAGATGCAGGCGGGCGACCTTATAAGTTAGGTGCCAGGCACCCCAGAAAGACATCAAGTAAAAGCCGCTCGACTGAAGCAGTAAGAATTTGAGAAAGCCTTCCGGCGTATGTCCACCGGCGCACAGTATTCCATGCCGACGCGACATCAGCTCGCCTCGGAGCGAACCACGGCTGCGCTCTAAGGGCTTGCTATGGTCGCCCTCCGTTGCAGGTGGTACATTTGCAGATTATATCACTACAACTGTAGTGTTTACCGGCCCTCTCACGCAGCCTGTTCGCTTAGCCGAGCCTTCGCCGTGTCGGCGTCAGCGGCCTTCCATAGAGCGCGCGTTGCGGACAAAACGCCGGCGCCTCATCTGGTTCTGCAAAGGCTTTCTTTGGGGAAGTGTGATGTGTAAGATTGGAGGTGGTAAATGGAATAAAATAGGACTTGGCATTCGGCTAAGTCCGCAACGCCGGCAGGAAATATGTTAATAAGTTAGGTGCCTGGCACCAGATTTCCTCCTACCACTTCTCACATTTCGTAGGCGCGCCTTGCGGACAAAACGCCGGCAGGAAATATTTTAATAAGTTAGGTGCCTGGCACCCCCTGGTCCAATATTCTTTTGAACGTCCTCCAATTTTTGTTATAAGCGGGAAGGAAAGTGAGGAGTTAACACAGAAATCACCTCTGATCAGGCAGTTGAAAACAATTCAAAAGTTCAGGGTATAGCACTACGCTTTTTAAGTGAATCGGCGTTACTAGTTTGAGTTTCGCTGTTGTTTTCACTAGTCAAGGTGAATCTTTTATATGTTGCGCCTTCTATGTAAATCCTTTTCCATTGATACCAAGATACTTGCCTTCATTAAACTTATGCACATTGCGCACGCCTGTTCGCTTAGCTGAGTCTTCGCCGTGTCGGCGTTAGCGGCCTTCCATAGAGCGCGCCTTGCGGATCAAACGCCGGCGGCTGAAATATGTTAATAAGTTAGGTGCCTGGCACCTGATTTCCACATATGCATATGCGCTCGATATAATTTGGGGTGTATTTTATCTAGCGGGCATCGAGAGCTACCCCGGATCAGGTCCCGTAGCTCCGGCCCCATGGTCACACGGGCTCTTTATGTCGGTAATCTGGTCGGTAACCCTGACGTCGGTGGTCTGGCTCATCAGCCGCAGCCTCCGCACCAGCCTGATCCTCGGGCTTTTTGTCTTCAGCCACTGGGTAGTGGACTTCATTTCACGGCCGATGGGTGCCGCATTCCCCGGAGATCCCGGACTGCCGCTTTTCTTTGAGGGATCGCAAACGTGGGCCTCGGCTTATACAGTTCGCAAATCGGCGTCTATGCGGGTTAGTTTGGGACACTCATCCTGGGGATCGTCATCTACACTCTCACAGTCATTAAGCTCAGAAAGGCAGAAGGAAAAAGCTGCTCGCCCGGGCAGTAGTCTCACTAACATCCCATTTCTCACATCTCATAGCCGTAGCCGCCTTGAGGATAAAACGCCGGCAGGAAATATGTTAATAAGTAGGTGCCTGGCACCGGATTTCCTCCATAAGTCTATATATTAATTTCATAAACGTATGTCTTGCCTGAACCACGAGAATATCGCTCCGGATTAAACCTCACTGGTGATGTAAACAACAATTGCACCTCCGGATGTCTTCTCCAAAACAAGTAAGCCGCTAAACCCTGCATCTTGCTACAATGAGGAGTAATTGCGACGTCAAAATGTTCTTTCACAATACGAAATTCTTCTTCTAGCTTTGCAAGTATTTCGTCTGTGACTAAAGTGGAAATCTCAGTTTCACGAAGGTGCCAGCGGGAAAATAGTTTTGAATGAAGTTGCCTAGACAAATCTGTACGCCATTGTAAGTCTTCATGAGGGGATTTACCGTAAAAAACAATTAGGGCTCCTGGAGCATAAAGCTCTACCAATCCCTCGATTCGGTTGGGTTCATAACCTGCAAAAACCATTAAACAAGTCTGGCGATCGGGACGGAAATTGCCGCCGAACTCAGGGGGGATATGCACCGATTTTAGAGCCGCACTTTGAAGATAGTCTGCAGCAGTATCGTAATCGTAAGTTATCCAGGCTTTCACTAAGCGTTTCTTGTCCCGCTTTAATGGGAAATACCACCGGGCTTCGGTATAAACCACTGATATACGAAAACCATGAGTAAGACAATAGTGAATTGCACCTATAGCCCACAAGTGAGTCATTCCGGAAATATCAATCAGAGCGGACCGATTGGATAACTTAGGGTATATATCACTAATTTTTGACTTAACGGCCGCGATTGATTGTATAGGTGTATTGGCATTTACAGGGACAATTTCGGGTGTTCCCCCAACCAATTCTGCTAACCTAT
Organism: Bacillota bacterium; assembly: GCA_040755295.1. NCBI lineage: Bacteria > Bacillati > Bacillota > Bacillota bacterium. The sequence goes on from JBFMBK010000015.1 coordinate 57,348, forward strand.
CACCCAAACGTATATAGTTAGGTTGATTATCTTCGCGCTGACTTTCGTAATGCAATATCAACGCGCTTTCAAAAGAACAACGGGACTTACGAATACGCCGGGGAAACGCAAGAGATCGGTGTTCAAAGCCGCCTGCACATATAATTAGACCGGCTTCGGTATCGTTGTTGAAGTCAAATTCCTTGGGGGTTGAACTATTCATCATCCCCATTTGTAAATAAACTCCCTTGCCGAAATACTGTAGATTTATGTGTCAGATCCTGTAGCTTATTGCGATGTCGCTTAATAAAAAGATCTGGATGCAACAAGAATTCTTCAAATCGTTCTTGGCTAAGATATATATGGTTTCTTACGCGGTATGTAGTCTTAAATGCAGGTGAAAATATTTTATTCATGTCGTACCGTTGGCATAATCCAAACTGAGCTCGAGAAAATGTTATACCCTCACCCAACAATAAACCGTACCTAATAAGCTCATCTAAGGTATCTTGTGCTTCTTTTTTAAGGCTTCCAGTATCCAATCGCTCGATAGAAATTGTTTCGTACCAGCGGCCTTTCTCGCCTGTATCATAACGTTCAAGGTACTGTTTAGAGATTGCTCCTATTGCGCTAATAACGTTTTTGACTAATGGCCCGAGAAGTTTTTGTTCGATTTCTCCAGGTAAGAAAGTTAAAGCCTTAAACTGCCTGATAGAAAATTCCCTCACAGCAGTATCTTGGTCTTGAAGGGAAACCGACATTGTATTTTTAGTAACATTATTTGTTGTGAAAATATGTTCGACTAATTCAAGCAGAGTACGTACACTTCCATGGGACAAACTCCAAATAATATTCCAACCAGCAAAGTATGCGGGTTCAATGGGTGGCCGCCTATGAGAATCTTTTTTATTAGCAAGCCTCGCACCCGGTATACTTAGTGCCGACAGAAACTGCCGTGCATCTTGTGATTTTCCCAGGATCGTTTTAATATTGGACATATAACCGGCTTCTTCAAGACGCCTATCGATAACCCTCGCCATGTATTGTGACAAATTAATGGATCCTCTTCGCTGTGCTTTGACAGAAACTTCGCCTAAGTCCTGATACGATACTTCGTTACGAGTATCTATTGCACGCCCGTCAGCAGTATCAAGTGTATACATAAACTTGTCGCAGGTTATTTTGAAACAGTGGTTCGCTTGACTTGCACGGATGAAAGAGTTTAGAACCTTCTGCATCTCGTAGTGTATATGTCCATAACTGGCGTCATCCACAAGGATATAAAACCGAGTTTGTCTCAGATCTGGGAATATATTTCTCAAAATTCCGAAGAAAGAGTCAAGGTCAGATTCATTAAGCAGCTGAATGTTGTGTGGCCGATGGGTTAGTTCATTCCATACAGCGATCGCAGAATTTTCTCTTGCGGTACAGACAGCAAGACACTGGAGAAAAACAGCCATCGAGTCTGAATCATTAACTACAGCTATTGTTCCAAGTCTTTCACTAAGAAAATGTCTCAACTTTTCGATTTCGGTAGGCATTTTGAGAACTGGCTTCCCAGCAGAATAGTACGATTCAAGACCTTCTCTTAATGTATAGAGAGTCTTAGTCCAGATCTTAAGTACAATTATATGTCTTAAAGAAGCTTGTGTTGAGGGGTCAAACTTAGCCTTACCTATAGCCTCGGGGGTAAAAGCCTTGAATTCGCCCAACCTGCATCTAAAAAGAACACCAAACGCCTTTTTAAAATTGTAATTAATATGTCGTAATTTGGCAGCTAATAAACTGTCTGTTTCCCCTTTAACTAAAACAGAGGGCTGAAATGCCAACACCCTAAGATAGTGTGACTTGCCGCAACCGCGGGGGCCGGATATCCATGTATTACCAAACCGCGAAATAGTCCAAAATCTCGATGGGACTGGTTCAAACAATTTATAAAGCAGTTCAGGGGAGTCTATCTGTTCTACCCTAATCCATTCAAATGGATCGCTAATTGGGATGTGAAAATGGCCTTTAGGAATTTGTGTTTTTTCGCGATAAAAATCCTGGAGTAGCTCTCCAAACGTCTTGTAACTTCCTTCGCGAAGACCCTCCAATACTCTAAACGCTCTTTCACCTAAAAGTAAACGAATAGAATAACCAGGATAGCGCTCAGTTGCAATAATTGCTGCCCGTAAGAGATGATCGCGGAAGTTGTCAATATCAGAGGAAACTTGTAGTTCAGGAGAACAACTGGATGGAACACCTACGAAGTCAATAACCCAAAAATCGCTGGCTACGCCCTTTTGCAGTCCTGGCACTACCAGTATATTTCCTTCGTGCAAGTCACCGTGCTTCAGGCCAGCCTTTTCAATTGCAGCAAGTGTGTTGCCAACTCTCATAATAAAACGTTCAAATATTTCCGGGCCAAAATTTTCTTGATCCTGTAAGAACTCAGCAAAGGTTTTTGCGCCCGAATTGATATACTTCAACACAACGCAAGGTACAATACTAGAACTTCCATCGGGGAACTGAAGATCGACCTGGCCAGCTTCGATAATCTCGGGAAGGGCAACTTCTTCATCTTTAATGTGCTTATGCTTTTGCAAAGCGGTATATATTTGTTTGAAGGTTACCATCCTAGGCAGAAAGATCTTTAATGTACGATGAAAACCATTGCTCAGTTGTTCAGCGAGGAAAGAATAAGATGTTGCTCCCCTTCCAATCAGTTTTTTGACCATATAGCTATTAGGTAAGGCATCAGGTACTTCCATTGGATCTGCCGAAACTTTTGAACCCACCAAAAATTCAAGAGATAGGGAACCGTAGTTTATTCTGTTCTTAGCAATCTCAGCAAGGGTATAAATACCTTTTGTCATCGGCGGTGATAAACTGACCCCATACGGCGGTTGAAAATTGACCCCCTCCAAAAAAAGGAGGGAAACGAATTGGGTCAACCTGAACCTCTTTCTCATGAGCTTAGTCATGGGAGAGAAGAAA